>CADCPU010000186.1 GCA_902803365.1 Oscillospiraceae bacterium | reverse complement strand
TATCACTTCCCGTATAGATGTTGCCCCAGATCTCCTGCATATAGTTGTCAAAAGATGACCGGTTGCTGTCGTAGGACATATTCTCATTATAAGGGAATCCCATGATGTCCGTAGTCTGAAGATAAGACTCTATGGCAGATGAAGGATGATCGGCCAGATAATCGCTGATCGAATCGATGGCACTCTGCTTATATGCATCGAACCTGTCCATATCTTCTGCGAGATAGATGTTTTCCCAGATCTCCTGAATGTAGTTATCCAGGGAATACAGGTTGTTGTCGTAGGATACGTAAGTATCGTAGGGAAAACCCATTATATCCGTTGTCATGAGATAGGATGTGACCCTCTCGGAAGGTGTGCCTGCAACGTGATCGCTTATGGTATTGACAGCTTCCTGCTTATAAGCATCAAAGTTGTCCATGTCTCCGATAAGATAGATGTTCTCCCAGACTTCCTGTACATAGTTATCGAAAGACGTGAGGTTATCACGATACGTCACCGACGTATTGAAGCCGTATCCCTCAAGATCGACTGTATCAAGATAATCCCGGAGCCTTGCCGAAGGATGACTCGTGGCATAGGACGATATCTCAGAGGCAGCGAGCTGCTTGTAAGCCTCGAAGTCATCGATCGCGGTAGCGATATCGTCTTCTTCTGTCAGTACGGATCCCGTGTCATACGCCAGCACATCCCGCGTCATGCAAGGTGTGAAGGCGCCCAATGTGATGCTTGCGCTCAACATCAAAACGAGCGCAGCAATGCCTGCGTTTTTGAATCTTTTCATATTCAATTGTCCCCCTTATTCCAATTACCGGCAAATCGATGTTAACACACGTTAACCTTGTTGTAAATACAGATCGTAAGGAAGCATGAATATAAAGAGGGTGCCTCAAGTTTCCATTGAGACACCCCGGATGATCTTAGGTCACTGCTTTATATCAGAAAAGATCCCATCCTCTGAAATATGTCTGGAAGATCACACGACCTCTGTTGTTGATAAGAGCGCAGTTCATATCGAGCGAGAGGGAAGGATCGTACTCGGTTTCCCTGAGATCTGCCGCAAGATCCATTACGTAAGCGATATCCTCCTCGGATGTGATGAGACCCTGCTGAGAGAGGAATTCGAGATAGTAGCTCAGTGAATCTCTCTCGACCTCATAACGTGTCTCATCGTCAAAATACCTGTAATTATTTCTCACGTAGTTGTAGTAGCTCATGACCTCATAGATAGAGATATTGTTCTCCTCAAGAGTGAGAGTATTGTCGTAGGGTGCAGGCCTTGTACTTACGATAGTTGCCGCAGTACCTGTCTCTCCCTCATAAGCGAATACCTTATTTGTTGCTCCGAATGTGGTGATGGCGAGTGCAGCGCAAAGTACTGCCGCCCCTGTCTTGATAAATGATCTTTTCATAAAAAATCCTCCTTATTCATTCCAGGGTTTCTTACCCTGACGAAGATATTACCACTATGGAAACTGCCTGTATATATAAATCGCACGTTCCGTCGGGTGACAGTATTCTTATAAGAAGCTCCCCCTGAAGACAGATATATCTCAGGGGGAACCTCATAGAGTGGTTAGTATTATATCTTCAATAGTTTTGTGTGTTTGATCTGTTTATCTTTATCCGTTGATACCACGCTCTGCGATAGCCGTGAGGTCATCGATCTCGCTCATGAGCTGCTCGAGAGAGTCATTGGGACCATAGGTGATATATGTGAATGCATAAGCTACATATTCAACAATGACATCATCTTCTTCGCTATTTGAGAGAAGTGTAAGGTATTCCAACTTGGCTGCCTTATATGCTTCTAACTTAGCTGAATTATCAACCCTTTGAACGTTCTTATAAACGTTATTAACGTATCTGATGAGCGCATTAGCGTTTTGCTCGTATGACTTGCTGACATCATACGGATGACTCTCGATCACACCTGTATAGCTGCGTATAAGAGTCTGTGCTTCAGGACTCGGATCGGTAACACAGTTCTCAAGGAATCTGATACCTTCCTGCTGTAACTGGTCGTAACGCTGCATATCGTAGTTACAGTTATAGCTGTAAGAAC
The DNA here is from genome assembly GCA_902803365.1 of Oscillospiraceae bacterium. The sequence continues at coordinate 1,493 of CADCPU010000186.1, read as the reverse complement.
GGCCTGCAGCGAATACGGGTGTAGCAGGAGCCGTGAAAGCTGCTACGGCTGTCATGGAAATGACAGCACTGATTGCTGATGTAATGACCTTTTTTGTAATGTTTTTCATTTGTACCCCCGTTATAAAACTAACCACTTTGAACATAACCGGAACCGAAGCGGTTTCCGTCATGATCAACAAGATAGTATTGATGACCGGGATATAGATGATATCCAATGAAGAAAAATAAAAAGCATGACCACGAATACTCAGATATATAAGCATACGTGAATATAAGCAAGATGATCGTTGCCTTAAGATCTGTCCCTATGTGTATCTATCATATCCCTTAAGCGTTATGTTAGCACCGGCATGGATAAAAGTAAATCGTAACGCTCGTTAAACCGCCCGGTGGGAATGAAAAGAAAAAGACCGTCCTCCGAATCGGGAAGACGGTCCTTGAAATGCGGTCAGATCACGAGGTCCGGTCTGATATATCAACCTTCGAATGATGCGAGGTTTCTCATTGTGCGGTACATGATCAGCCTGTTCTCGTCAAGTGACAGACTGTCATCATATGTAAGTGCTTCAAGGGCTCTTGCAGCCTTCCGGAATTCCAGCTGTACAGCCGGATTACAGCGGCCTGTGCACCTGCCGTAGAGCTCGCCGATAAGGAACTCCTTTTCCTGATCGTAAGACGTGAAATATGTGTTACGAAGCCTTGCCTGATCCATAAGATCGAGGTAGTAGTCCATGACATCGCCAAGCCTTGCCACGTTCTCTTCGAACGTCATGGAACGGTCGTAGGTGATACTGCATACGGCATTCTCGGCTTCCCTGGCAAGTGAGTTCAACTCATCAGTAGGATAGCAGCCCGTTTCCATCGGAAGTACGACTACGACTGCAAAATCCAGATAGTCATAGAACTTGTATGCATCGGGGAGCGTAGAGGGATCGATGCCGAATTCCTCGTAAGGTACGTCGACCTCGAATGCCAGTGCGTCATTTACATTTCCATAAAGTGTTATTGCGAGAGCGGTGCAGAGTACTGCCGCTCCTGTCCTGATAACAGATCTTTTCATATTACTTCTCCTTATTCACCTCGTATCTAACCCGAATGAGATGATATCACTTTTGCGGTTTCCGGGAAATAGTTATCGTATCCTGTTCCTTACAAGAAAAAAAAAGAAAAAAGTTATAAAATCTATCTATCACTTAGTAAAGGCGGAGCAGTCTTATGATACTCGGATTTGAGATTAAGAACTTTGACGTATTCGATTATGACAGATGCGGTATGCTGATCGAGGATTCTTCCGCCATCGCCAGAGGAGAGAAGACCAAGGATGAAGTCATCAGGCTTCGTAACCTCAATGCTCTTATCGGAAGGAACAATACCGGTAAGACCAGCTTCCTTATGGCTCTTTCCTTTGTAAAGAGGTGCATAATGCACGATGTAGCGTCCGCGGCTACCATGGATCAGAGACCGGGATTCTCCAACCTCCTTATCAGGAAG
>CADCPU010000185.1 GCA_902803365.1 Oscillospiraceae bacterium | reverse complement strand
TGTCGTTGCCTGCCACAGGTCAGTCATCGACTATATCGAGAATCTCTCTGATGTACTGGGATTTAACCACGAGACAAGATTTGCGAATCAGACGCCTCTTTATTTTGACGCCTGCCTCAAGGAGCTTTATCCGACGCTCAAGTTCGGTGCTACGACGGTAATCGTACCGAAGTCGCTTTTCATGTTCCCGATAAAGCTTGTGGAATTCCTGAACGAGCACAAGATCAACACGGTCTGCTGGGTCGTATCCGCGCTTACTATGATCTCTTCGTTCAAGACTTTCGATAAGGTAAAGCCCGAGTATCTGACGAATATCGCTTTCGGAAGCGAGGTCTTCCCGATAAAGCAGCTCAACATCTGGCGCGAGAACCTGCCGAACGCGAAGTTCACGAACCTCTACGGACCTACTGAAGCGACAGGTATGTGCTGTTACTTCAAGGTCGACCGCGAATTTGAGCCGGGCGACAGCGTCCCGATCGGAGGCCCGTTCAAGAATACAGAGATCCTTCTTCTCAATTCAGAGAACAAGCTCTGCAAGGACGGCGAGGAAGGCGAGATCTGCGTACGAGGCACTTCACTGACGCTCGGTTACTACGGCAACTTCGAAAAGACCAACGAGGTCTTTGTTCAGAATCCTCTTAACGACAGATATCCTGAGCTCATCTACAGGACGGGCGATATCGGTAAGCGTAACGACAGGGGAGAGCTCGTCTTCGTATCGCGTAAGGACTACCAGATCAAGCATATGGGTCACAGGATCGAGCTCGGCGAGATCGAAGTCAACGTCAATATGATCGAAGACGTAAGATCCTGCTGTGCCGTCTACGACAAAGAAAAAGACAAGATAAGATTGTTTTATGTCGGAGAACCGGAGATAAGTGATATCATATCAATATTGAAAGAAAAACTGCCGCGCTACATGATCCCTAACAAGGTCGACAAGCTCGATACGATGCCTCTTACGGCTAACGGTAAGATCGACAGGAAAAAACTTGCGGCAGCAGACTAAGGAGTACAAACAATGGACAAGCTTATTGATATCTTAAAGGAACTTCACCCTGACGTGGACTTTGAGTCATGCGAGACTTTGATCGATGACAAGATCCTCGATTCATTCGACATCGTATCCGTCATCTCCGAGATCAGCGAGGAGTTCGACGTAGTTATCCCTGCTGAGGAGATCATCCCTGACAACTTCAATTCCGCTAAGGCTCTCTACGCCCTTATCGAGAAACTCTCAGACGAGGATTGATCTGACGGATGCTCTTTACTTCTCTTGAGTTCTTAGCTTTTGTAGTGGCACTGACCGTGCTTTACTATGTCGTACCCAAAAGAGCTCAATGGCCGCTCCTTCTCATAGGAAGTTTGGCATTTTACTGGTTCGCTGACCCGCGCTACCTGATCTTTATAGGCGTTACTGCTTCCATCATCTACGTGTCGGGTATCCTCATGAACAAGGCTGACGCGAAGTGTGCTTCAGAGCTCAAAGCCCGTGCTGCCGAGATAACCAAAGAAGAGAAAAAGGCGATTAAGGCGCGCACCAAGACGAACAAGCGCAGGATCATGGTCCTCGGTCTTGTTTTGGCCTTGGGTATCCTCTGCGTCACCAAGTACACCAATTTTGTGATCAATAACATCAACAGTTTTCTTTCTGACCCCAAGAAGCTTGCGACCGTCAATATGATCGTGCCTATGGGTATTTCTTTTTATACCTTCCAGGCCTGCGGTTATATAATCGACGTTTACAGGGGCAAGCACGAAGCAGAGCGTAATCCTTTGAGATTCCTCCTCTTTGTGTCGTTCTTCCCGCAGCTCGTTCAGGGTCCTATCAGCCGCTTTTCGGATCTGTCCGCCACGCTCTACGGACCTCATCCGTTTTCATGGGACAATATGAACGCCGGCCTTACGAGGATCGTTTGGGGTTACTTCAAAAAACTCGTTGTAGCCGACAGGATCATCACGGCCGTAACGGCGCTCATTTCCGATACTGCATACGAAGGCACATATGTATTCGTCGCCATGATGTTCTACGCTTTTGAACTCTACTGCGACTTTACGGGCGGCATCGACATCACTATCGGTATCGCCAAGGTCCTCGGCATAGATCTTAAAGAGAACTTCAATCTTCCGTATTTTTCCAAGAACATCAAGGAATACTGGAACCGCTGGCACATCACGATGGGCACGTGGTTTACCGATTATATCTTTTATCCGGTATCAGTCTGCGGCCCGATGCTCAAGCTCTCCAAGTGGTCTCGAAAACACTTGGGCCAGAACATCGGCAAGCGCGTGAGCGTCTATCTCTCGTCCTTCCTCGTCTGGTTTACGACGGGACTTTGGCACGGCGCAGCATGGAACTTCATCGTCTGGGGTCTCATGAACTTCGTAGTCATCATGATCTCACAGGAACTCGAGCCGCTCTATGCCAAGTTCCACGGTAAGTTCAAACTGAAGGATAAGGCAGGCTACGGTGTTTTCGAGATCATAAGAACGATACTTCTGATGAGCATGATAAGGATGTTCGACTGCTACAGGAACGTGCCTCTCACGTTCAAGATGGTCGCTACGATGTTTACAAAGCCGAACTTCAAGATCTTCACGGACGGATCTCTTCTCGAGCTCGGACTTGCATCCCACGACTACATCATCCTTGTTGCCGCATTCGTCGTTATCCTTACGGTGAGTATCGTGAAGGCTAAGCGCGGCATCGTATTTAAGAACGAGACGTTCGCATTAAGATATGTACTGCTCGCACTTCTCGTTGTCGTTATCGCGGTATTCGGCGCATACGGCACGGGTTACGATTCGACGCAGTTTATCTATAATCAATTCTAAGGAGCAGGAGCATGAAGAAAACAATCACATTTTTGCTGATAACGATCTCTACCATAGGCATGCTCTATCTTGCCCAAAAACTCCTCGTGCCCAAATACCAGGATGACATCGTGGAAGGCGCGATGATCGAGGAATATTACGACGAGAAGCTCCCGCATGACGTTGTCTTTATCGGCGACTGCGAAGTCTACGAGAATATCTCCACGATAAAGCTCTGGGAAGAATACGGCATCACTTCCTACATCAGGGGAAGCGCGCAGCAGCTGCCTTGGCAGTCCTACTATCTCCTTGAGGACACGCTCCGTTACGAGACACCTGATGTAGTCGTATTTAATGTTCTCTCGCTTAAGTATGACAAGCCTCAGAAAGAGACATATAACAGGATGACATTAGACGGCATGCGCTGGTCCAAGAGCAAGATCGATGACGTTAAGGCTTCCATGACGGAAGAAGAGAACTTCATCGACTATGTATTCCCGATCCTGAGGTATCATTCGCGCTGGTCGGAACTTACGATGAACGATATCAAGTATATGTTCAAGAAAGATCCGGTGACCGTAAACGGCTACTATATGAGGATCGACGTAAGACCTCAGACAGGCTTCCCGGATCCTATGCCGCTGAGCGATTATACGCTCGGAAGCAATGCGATGAGCTACCTCGATAAGATGACGGCCCTGTGCAAAGAGAAGGGCATCAAGCTCGTTCTCATAAAAGCTCCGACGGAATATCCTCATTGGTACAACGAATGGGACGACCAGATCGTCCAATATGCGAAGGACAATGATCTTCCTTATATCAACATGATCCCTCTTCAGGAGGAGATCGGTCTTGATATGAGCGTGGACACCTATGACGCAGGACTTCATCTGAACCTGAGCGGAGCTGAGAAACTCGCAGTCTACTTCGGTCGTTACTTAAAGGAGAACTACGATCTTAAGGACCACAGGGAAGATCCGGAATATGTCGAAGAATATAATGAAAAAACGGCATTATATAATACAATGATAGAAAAGCAGAAACGCGAACTGGAGGACAACAAATGAAACATGTTAAAGTGATTGCCGCTATAGCAGCATTAGCCATGATGACGGCAGCATGCTCATCAGATAAGGAGCAGGCAGCAGGCGGCGATAATGATACGAACACAACTACAACAGCGGCAGCATCAGGCGATCAGGGCGAAGCAGCAGCTCCGCAGGCTGACGACTCTTCCTATACGGCAGGATCTGCCTTCGTATTCCCGGTAAAGGGTCAGAAGATCTCAGTAAATATGCCTTTGTCGCTCTTCATCGATTCCCTTGGCGATCCGGAGGACTATTTTGAGTCAGAGTCCTGTGCTTTCCAGGGCCTTGATAAGACATATACATACAAGGATTTTGTGATCTACACATACCCTCAGGGCGAGAAGGATTACGTCGCTTCGATCGCGCTCAAGTCCGATGCGGTAACGACTGCCGAAGGCGCTTATATCGGCATGTCAGCTGACGAGATCAAGGGTTTATACAACACGCCTTCCGACGAGTCTGACAAGGCTCTCGTATATGCTGACGGCGACGCTGTACTGTCGTTTATGCTCGACGGTGATCAGGTCTCATCTATTACTTATACCAGAGCGGAATAAAAGATCATAATATCCGCTAGAAACTCTTTTTGAAGCCATGCGCGATATTATATAATCTACATCAGAAATACGAACGGAGGTTACTGATATGTTGGGCAAATTCCTTATGAAACAAATGCTCGGAGTTCCCGTAAGAGGAATGGATTCACTGATCGGTACCGCTGTCGCATCAGCCAGTGCCGCCGCAGGAGTGACACTCGTTAATAACTTGATGAACAAGAACGCTCCGCAGCCGCAGTACAATACGGTCAGCTCGAGATCTTCGGCTCCCACGGCTTCTCCCAAAGCAATTGCCGATGCCGCTTATACAAATACAATGCTCGGAAAGCTCGCCCTCTGCTGCTACATCGCGAGAGTAGACGGAAGCATATCTCCGGCAGAGCAGATCGAGATCGATTCGGTCGCAAGCAAGATCATGAGCGATCCGAGGATCGACGATACGAACAAGAACAAGGTCAGAGACATCGCAAATTGCACCAACATCAATTTCATGATGGTGCAGAGATTCCTCGATAAGGCTGAGGCAGCTCCTCTCGTATCCTTTGTAAATGACATCGACACGATCGCCAATGCAACAGGCGGCGTAACTCCTCAGGAGGAGAAAGCAGTCGAGCTCTTCAAGGAATACGTAACACGCCGCACAGGCTGTACTTTCGAGAAGAAGGAGAAGAAAGTCACGCAGGTCGACCTCACATGTTCGCACTGCGGAGGAACGATGGAACTCGACAGCACATACCTTAAGGCCAATTGTCCTTATTGCGGTTCCAGCAAGATCATCGATGCAAATCAGATCTCGTCCTTAAGAAACGGCAACTGAGATTTTAAAAGCACACACAGAAGGAGGCGATGAGCCTCCTTTTTTCGTGCTCTTAAAAAAAATACTCCCTTAGGAAGCAGAGTTAAAACGGTGCATTTGGTTTTTACTCCCCAAGGCAGTAAAAGTGAAAACGGCATTTTCGAGGTTGCTTCGTAGGGGAGTAAAAATGCCGGGCGCTCGAAAAACAGGCAACAAAAAAGCTGCTTCATTACTGAAACAGCTTTGAGTTTTTAAGTGGTCGAGGTGACAGGACTTGAACCTGCGACCCCATGCTCCCTAAGCACGTACGCTACCAACTGCGCTACACCTCGATCTTTACGCCCGAAAATTATATATAATATCCGTTTAAATGTCAATGGCTTTATGAGGAACGGCGATTTAAATTGTTCCTGTTTCCGTCTTCGGGCAGGATGATCTCAGATTCGCAGATGATGCTTGCCTTGTCAGCAAAATTGGAAGTCTTCCACTGTTCCGTGATCCTTTGGACTACGTCCTGAACGTGGTCTTCATCGAGATCGGGCAGGAGAAGGAAGAACTGGTTCGGCTTGCTCTGCATCATGATGTCGCTCTTGCGGAGGGACTTGCTGAGCATGTCTCCGAACGCTCTCGCGAGTTCGGCGATGTGCTCGTCGCTGATGCCTCCGACTGTCGGAAGCAAAGTGAAGAGGATCTTATATGCTACTCCGTGGTAGCTCTGTATATAGCGGATCAGGAACTTGTAGACGTTGCTGAACGCTTCGGTTCCGAGCCAGAGGGCACCGTCTGATGTTGACCTTTCTTCGAAGATCATGCTGAGGTGCTTCATATCGTTATCATTCTTATCGGTCTTCTGGGAATTGCCGAATCTGTTATAGACAGCATAGCCGTGCTTGCCGTTCTGCTTGACCAGGTAGAGGGCCTTGTCGGCTTTCCTGAAAAGATCGTCATATTCCTTGCCGTCTCTCGGTACAAATACGGCACCGGCGGAAAGACCGATCGGGATCGCCATGTCGCGTCCGAGGATGTTATAAGTCGTCGTCAGAAGTCCCTTGTTGATCCTGTCTGTTAGGGATGCGATCTCTTTTTCATCGCGAACACCGCGAAGGAAGAGAATGAACTCATCGCCGCCGATCCTGCCTGCGACGTCATTTGCCTTGATGTTGCCTCTGATAAGTTCCGCGAAAGAAGTGAGGAGCTTATCGCCGCTAGCGTGACCATAGATATCGTTGACAGGCTTAAAACTGTCGAGGTCGATTATCATGAGAACGCCGCTCTCTTTCTCGCAGAGGTTAGGGAAGACGGACTGTGATGCCGCCTTATTAAGAAAGCCCGTAAGCTTATCGATCGTCGCTTCTGCTTTTAAGTCCCTTATGAGCTCGAGGTTATTGAATACATTCTCGATCCTTGTGAGGAGACTGTTGGCGCTGAATGGTTTCCTGATATAGTCGGATGCGCCCATATCGAAGACCTTGCCTTCTTCTTCCTCGTTCTCGTCCTGAGTCATGTACATTATCGGGACTTTTGCTCCGGTCTTCTGAAGAAGGATCTTGTGAAGGTCGAATCCTGTCATGGAAGGCATGAAAAGATCGGACAAGACAAGATCGGGCTTGCACTCGTCAAATACTTCAATTGCTTTTTCTGCAGAATCAACACACGTTACGTCATAATCTGCTTCAAGGATCTCTTGAGCAAATTTACCGTCTTCATTATCCACGATAAGGATCTTCTTCATATTTCCCGTCCTCTTAAGCTTAAAAAGCGACCATTAAAATATCTTTAAGTATACACATGTTTTACCGATTTTGCTACAATGACTGTATATAACAGGGTATGGATATAGTGTTTTGAGGAGGTGTCTTATGGCTTCTGAAAAAAGAGTTTACGTACTTGGTATCTTTATCGCGATCATCTCCATGGTCATGACGTTTTTTATGGTCGGTATCCCGTTCGGTACGGGGGTAATGCAGATCATCTGTGTGGCACTTTTCGCCATCTGCATCATCATTAATCTCGTGTTCGGTCTTAACACCAAGGTGAAGGACATGTTCTTTTTTATCCTGAGCTTCCTCATCACGGCGGTCCTGTTTGCCGTAGTCGCATACTCGGAATCAAAGCTCAGTCATTCCGATATGCTCATGATCGGTGCTCTTCCGGCGGCTTCACTTGCTTTGGCGGGAGTCATAAGGAGCAGCAAACTTAAGGAAAAGAAGAACACGAAAGCTTCGATGATCCTTAATCTGATCGCGCTCTTTATCGCACTTGCAGCATGCGTGATCGTTCCGTTCTATATGGGCGGTATTATCACTCCAATGGATCTGTGATGTTACGTAAGTGATTCGATATTTTTCCTGATGACTTTGGTGCCCTTAAAGATGCCCCAGAGTGTCGCGATAACGAGCACGACTGCATTGACTGTTATAACTGCGATGTAATTTCCCGTAAGCTTATACAGCCCGAATGATATCGCACCGAGAACAAGTGCGACGATGAGTTCTGATGCGAGATTAAAGAAGCAGTTGAGGTTTCCTCGAAGTGCGCTCAGTTCGTCTGACCAGATCGTATAAGGCGCGATAGAATCCATCGTCATACCGGTAAAGCATGCGATCATATTGCCCATCAGCGTGATAGGGATATAGAGGATCGCGATCATCGGATCTTCCATCATTATCGAAAGTGTAACAAGTGCGATCATAAGCGGTACGAACGTGATTATGATCGATACCTGAGCCTTTGCCCTTATCTGAAGCGAGATATCGGCCGGAAGGTATTTTATAAGATCGATATGAACGCCTTCTCTTGTAAATGAAGTAGAGGCGATCGAGTTAAGTCCCGATGCGATAAATGCGATCGAGACCATAGTGATCATCATTATGGTGTGGCTGAATGCATCGCCGTTCTTAAGGCCGTCCGC
>CADCPU010000184.1 GCA_902803365.1 Oscillospiraceae bacterium | reverse complement strand
TCCGCGATCCCGATCGTTATCCTTACTTCCAAGGATCAGCTCGCTGACGAGCTCAACGCACTCGAGCTGGGCGCTGATGAGTTCATCACCAAGCCGTACAGGAGCGAGAGGCTCTTGCTCCGCGTCTCGAATGTACTTCGAAGATACGAAGGCAGATCCAACATGATCGAGGGTCCGAACTTCCTGATGGACCGCAATACTTTTACTTTGTATATAGACGGCGATTCCGTCATCCTTCCGAAAAACCAGGGCAAGATCCTTGAGACGCTCCTTGTCGGAAGAGGCGAGATCGTCACTAAGGAAAAACTCTGCGAAGCTCTCTGGGGCACTTCGGAGTTCATAGACGAGAATGCTCTCCAGGTCAATCTCACAAGGCTTAAGAAGACAATGTCGACTCTCGGCATGTCCTGCAAGATCGACGTTGTGAGAGGACAGGGATACAGATTCGAGGATGCTTCGGAGGCAGGAAAATGAAGAAGTTCCTCAGCATCTTAAAGCGCAATTGGATGTGGCCGCTGATGTTTCTTGCATCAGACGGCTTCTTTGCTTATCTTCTGTGGGTGGCAGATTCCGAGGCTCTCATAAAGCTCTCGACGATACTTGTGCTTTTTACGGTCATAGGGCTTACTCTCATATTCCTGTATCTGCTGCACCGCTATAACAAGGATTCTGCTAATCTTGATGCATTTCTTGACGAGCCTACTTCCGCAAGACAGGCATTCCTCGGAGATGACAAGAACATCGTAAGGCTCGGCAATAAGCTTCGTGCTGACGGGAATGAGATCAGAAGCCTCAAAGAGCGTATTGATGACTATGAAGAATATGTTGAAGCCTGGGCTCATGAGACAAAGATCCCGGTATCGCTCCTGTCTTTGGTTCTTGATAACCACAAGGACGCGCTGCCGCCCGATATCGCTTATAAGCTCGAGCATGTAAGGACATCGGTCAGTGATTCGGTCGACAAGATGATGCAGTATTCGCGAATCAAGAGCGGCAGGAAGGACTATCTGTCTGAGAAGATCAAGATCAAGTCTGCGATCGAAAATGTGCTCGAAGAATACAGGCCGCTCCTTGACGAGAAGGATTTCCTCGTGATCAATTCCGTTCATGATGAGACATGCTTTATGGATAAGCGTGCCCTGAAGTATATGCTTAGCCAGTTTATCGGAAATTCCATAAAGTACTGCAGTGATGCGCCTGAGCTTTCTTTTACCATCGAAAATAGCGCGCTCCTCATCCGTGACAACGGTATCGGAGTAAAGTCATGCGATCTGCCGTTTATTTTCGAGCGCGGCTTCACGGGAGAGACGGGAGATTACAGGACCAAGGCGACAGGCATGGGCCTATACCTTGCGTCCAAACTTGCTGAAGATATGAAGTGCACCCTTACGGCCGAATCAGAAGGCGAGGGCAAGGGTCTTACGATAAAGCTCGGATATCCTGAGGTAGAATTGATCTAGAGATCAGTTGGCGTTCTTTTGCTTCTTGTGAGCTTTCTTCTGCTCGTACATAGCGGTGTCCGCGATCCTCATATAATCCTCGGACAGCTCCTTGATATTTCCGATATCTGATTTGACAGGACGTCTTACGCAGGCACCGACACTGACTTGAACGGTGAATTCCTTGTTATCGGCTTTGACTTGATCGTTGATGTTCTTCCTGAGTTTCTCGGTGTAGCTGTTGACCTTGGCATCGGAATAGTTCCTGGCGAGCACGACGAATTCGTCACCGCCGGTCCTTAAGCAGATCTCATCGTTTTGAGCAGCGGCGTTCATGGCGTTGGCGATCGTGCAGAGGCTGTAGTCGCCCTCAGCGTGGCCGTATGTGTCGTTAATGTATTTCAAGTCGTCCATATCGATCATAAGGACGGCAAGGTTAAGCTTGTTTTCGAAGCAGTCCCTGAAGTATTCTTCAAAGAACATCTCATAGCCGTGACGGTTATAGAGGTTGGTGAGCATATCGCGGTTGTACATGTTCTCCATTCGCCTCAGCGTCAGGCGGAGCTCCTGACGGATACGCCAGTTTTCGAGCATGGATCCGAGATTAACGATCCAGGATTTCATAGCGAGCTGGTCGTAGATGTCGACGCGCGGCGAGACGATGAGATATCCCATATAGTACTGAAGATGGTGGATAGGGAAGATGTAGTACGGCTTCGGATCCGCGAGCATCTTCGGAGGCAGGAGGTCTTTCTTCCTGAACGTCATCGGCGTGATCTTCTTGTCACCGATAAAGCCCGCTACCACGCGCATGTCTTCGTCAACTTCCGAATAACTGTCGTCAACGATCCTCTTTTGATCCCAGCCGGGCGCGAGGCACAGGAGCATGTCTTCAAATCCCGTATCGAGCGCTCCGTTCTTGGAGATCTCGTCAAAACACTCGTCGATCGTCTCGGAATTTGAGACGCTCAGGATCAGGTTCGTGGTCGACTGGGCAAGATACGAGACCTTGTCCATGCGAAGCTGATAGATCTCTCTGATGTCATCAACGATGTCGGTGCTCATAGGTTCGCAGCCGCAGGACTGCTTGCGCATGAGCGTGCCTCTTATCCTTATGTCTTTTGGGAGCCTTTGTCCGTCCCAAAGCTTCAGGAACGTATAAATGCTTTCATATCCGGCTTCATAGAACGGCTGTGCTGAAGTAGTGAGGGAAGGGTAGCCCTGATAGGCTTCCTCGACACCGTCGTAACCTGTTACGATGATGTCGCCCGGGACCTCGATCCCGCGGGAACGACAGGCATTTACGACACCAATGGCCGAGTAATCGTTCGCGCATAGGATCGCGTCCGGGTACTTTTTTCCGCGCTTAGCGCAGTCTCCCAAGATGTAGTCGAGTGCATCATCGCCGCAATCTCTCCAAAGGGTTCCGTAGAACACCTTGTCCTGATCAAATGGTATGCCGTGTTTCTCGATCGCGGCTTTGAATGCATCGATCCTTTCATCCGTAAAATAACGGCCCTTTATGCCTGCCACATGATAAAGGTCCTCGCAGCCGTGTTCGGTAATGACGTGCTCCACTATATCCGTAAACGACTTAACTTCATCGTTAAGGATGTTGTAGTAATTCGGAATGTCACACTTACCGCCGACGTTGATGACCGGTATGCGCAGATCGGAGAGCCTCTCCTGCAGTTTCTCACCCGTATAAGTTCCGTAGGACAGATCGACTCTGACTGCTCCGTCAAAATCATTCAGGTCCGGAAGGATAAACGATACAACATCGCCTTCATCATATTTCTGATATTGGGTGTAGATCTTGCTGCTGAAAGAGTCACTGAAGCTGGTGAAGTAGATGACTTTGACATTGGTCTCGGCCGCAGCTTTATTAATGCCTTCCTGGATCGATCTGACCATAGGCTCATAAATGTTGGCCGTGAAGACCGCTATCTTCTTTCTTGCGTCCATCTTTATCTCCTTGCTTCGGACCCCCTCGTCCTCTTTCTATTTTATAATAAAGTGTTAAAAAATTTGTTACAAAAGTATAAATCCCTTGTCTCTTCGCGCCTTTTTATATCGAAAAAGTGACATATCGTATTCTATCCATGTGATTCGCCCCGTTTTCGCGCTCTAAAACGACATATCTCATGATTGACTTTGCGTGCCATAATGTTACTATTTGACACGTATAACAGATCACAAGTAATATTAGTTTAATATCATATGTGGTATTGGGAGGTTTTTTATATGAAGAAGGTTATGGTTTCAGTGCTCGCAGCAGCTTGCCTCGCGGCTTGTCTTTCCGGCTGCAGCATGTTTAAGAAGTCGACCATCACGGTAGACAAGTTCGATGAGTTCCTCGATGAGGTTGACGCAAAGGACAAGGATATCGAGGATATGGAAGAGTGGCTCGAGGAAGAGGGCCTCAGCAAGAAAGGCGTTTGCGCTTTTGGTGACGATGACGACTTCGAATTTCTTGGTGAAGCATTTGAGAACGGCGGCTACGCACCTGCAGGCGATAAGCTCGAGGAGTTCTCTCTCTACTGCAAAGGCGGTGAAGAGTACGGCACATTCCTCGTGCTCCTGACATTCAAGAACGAAGATGCTGCTATCGATTACCTTAATGATACGGTCGACCTCTGGGATGACGATCTTTGCGATTCAGCAGATGACTGGGCTATCGCAGATGAGGAAGAAACGGAGATCATGGCTTGGTTTGATTGCGACGGTACGGATATTTATGTATCCGAGTTCCAAAACAAGGAGAACGTGCTCCTCATGATCAATACCGACGACGAAGACACGCTCGACGACGTTGTGGACTTTTTCGAGCTCACAGACATCACCAAGGTCCTTGATGACTGATCTATAAGTTGATGCATAAGCGCCCCGGCTTCACTTTATTGTGAGGGCGGGGCTTTTTGCTGCGTGTTTTCAGGGCTCCTGCGGTTTTTGCTACCTTAGGAAGCAGCTTCGTGAGGGGCGTTTTCGTTTTTGCTCCCCTAGGTAGCAAAAATGAAAAGTGGGGTTTTGGCACTGCTCCGTAGGGTAGCAAAAATGCGGGGTGACCGTGGGGCGGGCGCGGGTGTGGTACAATAAGACCGCGACGAGGTGACTTAGAATGATACTTATGCATGTTAAGGATAACGAAAAGCAGATGGCGGTCAGGTACACGGCTGACAAGATCGGCGAGGAGATCGTGACGATCGGCAGCGGCGATCTGGACCGCGTGGTGATGAGCTTTTTCACGGGGAAGGATGCGCGCAAGAGCGTTAAGATCCCGCCGCTTTATGTGATGCCGGAGGTGTTGGTGTTCATCGGGTTTGATGACAATAAGCTTGATTCGTTCCTGAGGACGTACAAGTCGCTCGGGGTCAAGCCGGTGGCGCTCAAGGCCGTGTCGACGATGCATAATGCGGGCTGGTCGATCTATGAGCTCATCGAGCACCTCAAGGAAGAACATCAGGGAAGGGCGTAAACATGCAGAATTTTTACTACCAACTTAACTTTGACGGAAATTCATATACGGCGATGAGCTATCAGGGGGACGAGCAGGATGTCAAGATCCCGGAGGTGTACGGCGGACGACCGGTGACGGTGCTTTTCGATAAGCTGTTCGACGGGCATAAGGAGATCAGGTCTGTGACTATCCCTGATGTCGTAACGGATATGGGCGAGTTTATCTTTGACGGGTGCGAAAACATCACGGAGCTCAAGCTGCCGTCTGCGCTTCAGACGCTGTGGGGGCATACTTTCGTTAGGATGAATATCGAAGAGATCGTGATCCCTGACGGGGTCATCTCGATACCGCCGTTTGCGTTTAAGGACTGCAAGAAATTGAAGAAGGTCGTGTGCGGTAAGAAACTTAAGAAGATCCATCCGTGGGCTTTCGGAGGCTGTGACAGCTTAAAGCCGGAGAACGTGATCTGCGGGCCTGACGTTGAGATCAGCCCGGATGCGTTCAAGTATAACGAGAAGAAATGACGCGCAGATTACATCCCTTAAGTAAAGACGCTTAAGGAGGTAATCAAGATGATAAAGACCATAATGGCGATCGCAGGTTCTGTGATCGTCTTTTTTTGCGAGATCTTCGGGATAGGTGCCGGAGAAGAGAAAGAGACCGTGAATGACAAGGAAGTCATCACGGTCTCTGTTGTTATCCAGTTTGAGATCGAATACGATTGATCACTTGTTGTAAACGTATTCGTCAGTGTCGTAGATGTTGAAGCAGTTGTTCATGCTGCCCAGGCGTGCGCAGTAGTATTCGCCGCCGAGCTCGACATTGTCGTAGACGTTTTTGGTTACTGAGTACTTTTCACCTTCGTCATCCGAGAGTATATAGGAGTCAGACGTGCTTACATGTTCCTCACTGGTAGCCGTGCTTCCTGCCTCGATATATTTATGTGTGATAACAGTCTTGTTGACGTTGATCTTCTGGTCGAGTATCCATCTCGGGAAGACAGTTGCTATGATCATCATGGCGAACATACCGGCAAATGTGAGAGTTGCTGCGCCGCAGGCTATCGCGCTTCCGATAAACCGGATGAGATAAGCGGCGTCCGCACCGGCCTTGCGGTTCTTCTTGAAAAAAACGATCGAGACAATGAGTCCGACGATCGCTGCGACGACAAGTCCGCCGAATATGATCACGAATATATCCAGAGGGAACATACTGTCGATGTATGCGTCCTTGTCCTGCTCGAGGATCTTTTGTGTCAGTTCCTGTTTCTCGGCTGCTGCGTAGAGAATGCCTGTGAGGCTATAGATCATCGTTTCCATAACATACCTTCCTTGTATCATTTCATTGAGTAGATTATATCAATTGTTGAGGCGATTTTATCGGCATGTTCGCCAAAATAGATGTTTTATTATATAAAGCCTGATCATTGTGATAATATAGACACAGAAAAAATCAAGGCCGCGTCATGGCGGCTTTTATTCGGAGGTATTAATGAAAAACAGTGAATATCCGAAGCTTGGCGATCTTCGTCCCGGAACGAACGTGAACCGCCCCGCATATCTTCGCAGGATCGAGGATTGCGGTAAGACTGCTGCGGGCAAGACATATGTGGCTATGTTCTTTTACGACGGCTACTCACAGGTCAAGGCAAGTATGTTCGATGTTACTCCTGAGTCATTGAAGCTCAAGGGCATTGTGGAGAATAAAGTCTATTATTGTAAGTTCGTGAAAAACGACAGAGGTTATGTCAATCTCGACGGTGAGCCAGTCCCGTGCGTCGATCCTGATATCAGGGTGTCTGACTTCGGTCAGCATATCGACGAGGATCCTGAGGAGCTCTTCAAGAAGATCATGCAGCTCGTTGATATGGTAAAGCCTGCTGAGCCGGGTGCGACTGATCCGATCTCGAAGCTTGCGGCGAATCTTCTCAACAAGTATCACGATGAGTTCGTAAGCTCGTCTGCTGCGATCTCGATGCACCATGAGAAGGCAGGCGGCCTCGTGCTCCACTCATTTAACGTAACGGTAGCTGCGAAGCTCGTATCGGGTCTTTACAAGACGCTCGACCAGGAACTCCTGATCTGCGGTGCGGCTCTTCACGATATCGGTAAGATCCGTGAGTACAAGACGGATGAATTGGGATTTGCTTCTTACAGTCCTCTGGGTCAGGGCTTGGGCCACATGATCTACGGCATCGAGATGATCGAAGAAGAAGCTCAGAAGGGTAATTACGATAAGGAACGAGTTGAACTCCTGAAGCACATCATCGCGTCGCACCACGGTGAGCTCGAGTACGGTGCGGTCGCAAAGCCTTGCATTCCTGAGGCGGTGCTCATCCATAACATCGACGACGCTGATGCGAAGCTCGAGATGTTCAACAAGATCTACAAGGATCTTAAGCCGGGCGAGAATACGGAGAAGACCATTTTCGGACTCGACACTAAGGTATATAAACCAACTTACAAGAAGTAATCGGAGGAAGTATGAAGAATTTGCTCAAGGTTGTATCCGTGATCCTCATGGCTGCCGTTCTGGCGTCATGTTCCAAGGTAAGCGGATTTAGCAAAGACAGTTTTGTATCGGCGCTCGAAAAGAACGGCGTTACAGAACTTTCAAAGGAAGAGTATGCGAAGGGACACCCGAAAGAACTCAGTTATCACAAGTTCGATGTCGCAGGTGAGGAGCGTCAAGCCCTTTGGATATCGAAGCTCGAGGTTGAAGCAGGGGAGTTCTCGGATTATTATCTGGTAATGTCTCAAAACGACAATGTAGATGTTGAGATCGTATATGCGAACTATATCCAGGAGACAAAAGCTCAGGCTGATTTTGACGAAGTACAGCGCTCTATCGCAAATTCGATCGTCGGAACAGGTAAGGCGGACGACGGCAAGAATTACGCAATGGCATTTGTAAATGCAAATGCAGAAGGACAGAAGGATCCTGAGAAAGAAGCCGGAAAGTACTGGTATCAGGCGATATACAAGGACGGCACAGGTATCATCACCATCTCGATATCGATACAGAATACGACATATGATTTCGATAAGATCGAGCAGATATGTAAGGATATCGGAATCACATCACCTACAGATCTGACTTAAAGATTACAGCCCCGCGACAGTGAAGTTGCGGGGTTGATTTTATCCCGATAAAGGTATATAGTTAGCAATGGCTAACTAATATATGTATCCATCGGTTAGTTATTGCTAACTAATGGAGGAAAGAAGGATAACAATGAATGAATTTTTGGTGATCGAAAGCGTATACGGACGTCAGATCATTGACTCTCGCGGAAACCCTACAGTCGAGGCAGAGGTTACACTCGCAGACGGCACAGTCGGAAGAGGCGCAGCACCTTCAGGTGCTTCAACAGGCGAATTTGAGGCTTTGGAGCTCCGTGACGGTGACAAGAGCAGATTCGGCGGCAAGGGTGTCACAAAGGCAGTCGAGAACATCAATAAGCTCATCGCGCCTGCACTTATCGGCGTAGATGCTTCCGATACATACAAGGTAGACGGCATCATGCTCAAGCTCGACGGCACAAAGGACAAGAGCAAGCTCGGAGCAAATGCGATCCTCGCAGTCTCCATCGCTGCAGCACGTGCGGCAGCTACTGCTCTCGGAATCCCGCTCTACAGATTCCTTGGCGGCGCTCAGGCAACAAAGCTCCCTGTTCCAATGATGAACATCTTGAACGGCGGCGCTCATGCTACAAACTCCGTTGATACACAGGAGTTCATGATCATGCCAGCTGGCGCACCTTCATTTGAAGAAGGTTTGAGATGGTGTACTGAGGTATTCCATGCGCTCCAGAAGCTCCTCAAGGAGGAAGGCAACACTACTGCAGTTGGTGACGAGGGCGGTTTCGCTCCTGACCTCAAGGATGATGAAGATACTATCGAGCACATCCTTCAGGCTATCAAGAATGCAGGCTACGAGCCGGGTAAGGACTTTGTCCTCGCTATGGATGCTGCTTCTTCCGAGTGGAAGAGTGAGAAGGGCAAGGGCTTCTATCATCAGCCTAAGTCCGGCAAGGATTTCACATCAGATGAGCTCATCGCACACTGGGAGAGCCTCGTAGAGAAGTACCCGATCTATTCGATCGAGGACGGTCTCGACGAAGAAGACTGGGAAGGCTGGCAGAAGATGACAGCCAAGCTCGGCGACAAGGTCCAGCTCGTTGGTGACGATCTTTTCGTAACAAATACAGAGCGCTTGAAGAAGGGAATCGATCTCAAGTGCGGTAACTCCATCCTCATCAAGCTCAACCAGATCGGTTCCGTATCCGAGACACTTGAAGCCATCAAGATGGCACACAAGGCAGGTTATACGGCTATCTCCTCACACAGATCCGGTGAGACTGAGGATACAACGATCGCAGACCTCGCTGTTGCACTCAACACATGCCAGATCAAGACAGGCGCACCTTCCAGATCCGAGCGTGTTGCCAAGTACAATCAGCTCCTGAGGATCGAAGAGCAGCTGGGCGACGCTGCATGCTATCCGGGAAAGGCTGCATTTAACTTTAACAAATGACCCATCCATGATAAGTTGTCCTATTTACGTCAGGCCTTCCGCGCTTTTGCGGAGGGCCTTTTCTATGTCGCGAAAAAATAATCGAAAAAAATTTTCGAAAAAATGCGACCCCGATGAAACGTATGCGTCTTTATGGGTGTAGGGCAACAGATACACACGACAATCAGGGATGATACATAGAAGTAAAGCCATGGGATAAGGCTTAAACGGAATAAGGGCTTTAGTGGAATAGGGCTAATGGAATGAGGGCAAATATGGAATAAGAACTGGTTGTCCGATACCCGGATCCCCGCAGTTTGCGGGAGTCCGGGTATTTGTGTATAATCGAGGAATCTTAGAAGAAGGGGCTCTATCGATGGGAAAAAGACTTATTAAGGGCGAAGCGGTCGTAACAGGACTATTGTGTCTTTTGGCTGTGTTTGGCTTGGTCAGGCTTGCTGTGGCAGGCGGAAGTCTTTGGGGGATCATATCGATCGTTTTGTGCATAGCAGCCCTTGTTTTTCTTTTGGTTTTCAGGAACAGGAAGAATACAGATATGATCGGTATTGCCGCAGTTATCGTCGTGGCGGTCGTTACTGTCACGCTTTTCGCGACGGGCGAGATCGAGCGCAAGAGAAGGCTTCGGGTCTATGAGTTCAAGGGCAGGGATATAGTTGCGAGAGTTGACGGCAAGACCTATAAATGGACCGGAGATGCGGCATTCGGTGATCAGGACCTCGAGTATATCTGGAACGGTTCCATGAGCGTGACGGTCGGTGTTTACGATGAACCTGATGTTGAAGAAGAGACATTTGATGTAGAGCTTACGATCGACGGCGTTCCGTCTGATCTTCAGCTTATGAAACATCCTTCAGATGACACCGTATATGTTGATATCAACGATGCCAAGGGCGGCATATATCTCATACTGAAGTAAGTTGTTAAGTTTTATTTAATAATCGCGCGTATTTTTATTATAAAAGAATAATTAGGTCTATAATAAATCTGAACGGTTATATACGAATGATTTATTGTGGGCAAATGTTATGAAGAGATCTTTTATTGATAAATGTAAGATTGTGCTGAGCGTTGTTATAGCCTCGGCTGTTTTGTTTGCGGCAGGATTTGCCGGTGTGGCTGATTCGACCGGAAGCGTGATCAAGGTCGATCCGAGCTCAGGTGAGGAAGGTTATTCCGCTGTACTGTACGATAATTCCAACGGACTTCCGACATCGGAAGCAAATGCGGTTGCCAGTACTTCCGACGGATGTTTGTGGATCGGAAGTTACGGTGGTCTCATAAGATATGACGGGGTCAGCTTTGAGAGGATAGATTCCACTACCGGTATCTCCAGCGTATGTACGCTCTATGTCGACAGCCGTGACAGGCTCTGGATCGGTACGAACGACAATGGCGCGGCCGTCATGGACAAGAACGAGATCAAGCTCTACGGCAAGCAGGACGGCTTGGGCTCCGCGACGATAAGAGCTTTCTGTGAAGACAACAACGGCGAGGTCTATATCGCGACTACTCACGGTATCTCGATAGTCGGTACCGACGGCGAGATCAGGACCTTCGATGATCCTACGCTCAATACCGCATATGTAAGAGAACTCATGATCGGACCTGACGGAACGATCTTCGGAGTTACGATCGAGGGTTATGTCTTTTCGATCGCTCCTGACGGAAACGTCATCGGTTACGATTGCTCAAAGATCGGTATGGAAGGCGTGCGTGCCATCTGTCCTGACTATGCAAATCCCGGATATGTATACTTCGGAACCGAAAAATCCGAGATCTATCACGTAAGATTCGGAAAAGAGATCGACAAAGAGAGAACGATCTACACAGGCAATCTCGAGAGCATCAACTGCATCAGAGAGATAATGGGGCAGCTTTGGATCTGCGCAGATAACGGCATCGGATTCTGGTCTGACGGCAGGATGATCTCGATGGACGGTCTTCCTGTTACGAGTGCAGTTGACGACATGCTCGCGGATTTCCAGGGTAATCTCTGGTTCGCATCGAGCAGACAGGGCGTCATGAAGATCGTGCCGAACCGCTTTGCCGATATCTTTGTTGAGTACGGTCTCCCTTCAAGTGTAGTAAACAGCACGTGTCTTTGCGACGGCAGGCTCTATATCGGTGAGGATAAGGGCCTTAAGGTCGTAGGTGACGGCGTCCTTATAAATAATGTAAAGCTTGAGAGCTGCCTTACCGCAGGCGGTCAGAAGATCGACTGTAATGACCTCATAACGCTCCTTGCTGATTCGAAGATCAGGTCGATAACGAAGGATTCGAGCGGTAAGCTCTGGATCGCGTCATTTGGTGATTACGGACTTGTCAGGTTTGATCCGAAGGAGGGAAGAGCGACTTCATTTACGACTGAGGACGGTCTGCCGTCTAACCGTGTAAGAGTCGTTTTCGAAAACGAGGACGGCACCATGCTCGCAGCTTGTACGGGCGGTGTAGTCGAGATCAAGGGAAACCTCATAACCAAGCATTACGACACCGTCTATGGCCTTGAGAATCTCGAGGTCCTGACGCTCTCGAAAGACGATAAAGGCAATATCCTCGCAGGTACTGACGGTGAGGGTATCTATGTCATCAACGGCCCTGAGACCAGGCACATCGGTGTAGCAGAGGGCCTTTCTTCTGAAGTTATCTTGAGGATCAAGAGAGATCCGGTAAGAAACATCTTCTGGATCGTCGCGAGCAATGCTCTCGCATATCTTGATGCGGATCTTAATGTCCACAAGATCACGACCTTCCCGTATGCGAATAACTTTGACTTGTACGAGAACAAGTCGGGCGATATGTGGGTCTTGAACAGTAACGGCATCCACGTCGTGCCGGTCGACGAACTCCTGAACGATAACGTTGAGCACGTATCCCATTACGGCGTGAGCGACGGCCTGCCTTGCATCACTACTTCGAACTCCTATTCTGCATTGAGCGAGGACGGCGTTCTCTATATCGCAGGTAATACCTGTGTCGGTAAGGTCAATATCGATGAGGACTTCGATTCGTCAGTCGAGTACAAGCTCAGCGTTCCGTTTATCGAAGTTGACGGCGAGAAGGTGTATCCGGATGATGAAGGCTGTTTTAAGATCAGCGAAGACGCACAGAAAGTATCCATCCGCGCTTATGTCTATTCCTACGCACTTGTCGATCCGACCGTGCGCTATATGCTCGAAGGCTTTGACACTGAGATGACTTCCGTCCGCAGAAGCGATATGGGACTCATCAGTTATACGAATCTCAAGGGCGGCAAATATAACTTTATAATCGAACTCGAAAACGGCTCGTTGTCTGTCAAAATGTCGATCATCAAGACGAAGAGTCTTTTCGAGAAGGTCTGGTTCAGGGCACTTCTTATCGCGCTTCTTATTGCAGGTGTCGTAGCAGTCGTTCTGGTATTCGTTCGAAGACGCATCAAGAAACTCGAGAAGAAAGCTCTCGAAGACAGAAAGCTCATCCGCGAGATCTGCGAGGCTTTCGCTGTCACGATCGATATGAAGGACAAGTATACGCGAGGCCATTCTCAGCGTGTAGCTAACTACACGAAGATGCTCGCAGATGAGCTCGGATACGATGAGGAGACAGTCGAGAAGTATTACGACATCGCCCTCCTCCACGATATCGGCAAGATCGGTATCCCTGCAGATATCCTCAATAAGCCGGGTAAGCTTACCGATGAGGAATTCGAGAAGATCAAGGAGCATCCGACACGCGGTAATGACGTACTCGAGAAGATCAAGATCATGCCTGAACTTGCAGCAGGTGCGCTGTCGCATCACGAGCGTCCTGACGGCAAGGGCTATCCTGATCATCTTAAGGGTGATGAGATCCCCCGTGCCGCACAGATCATCGCAGTTGCAGATACCTTTGACGCGATGTATTCCGACAGGCCATACCGTAAGCGCATGAACTTCGAGAAGGTCGTATCCATCATTACGGAAGTATCCGGCACTCAGCTTACGCCTGACGTTGTTGATGCGTTCTTGAGGATCGTCGAAAAGGGCGGCTTCAAGGCTAAGAACGATGTCGGAGGCGGTACGTTCGATGACATCGATAACATCCACAAGAAGTTCGCAGCTGAGGGCAAACAGCCTGAAGAGGGCAAGCCTGCTGAAGAGGGCAAAGAAAACGCCGCTCCCAAGGATGAGAACGGCGAAGGTTAACAGAACTTTATTCACATATTTTACAGCAATGTCTTGACGGCGTCGTAGATCTTGTGAGCGACATAAGGGTCGTTCATCGTATAGAGATGGATGCCGTCAACGCCTGTTGCGATGAGATCGGTGATCTGGTCTACCGCATAGGCGATACCCGCGTCTTTGAGGGCACGGTCGTTGTCGCCGTATCTGTCAAGGATACGTACGAACTTTGAAGGGAGAGAGACTCCGCACATCTTGACCATGCGCTCCGTCTGGCGGCGGTTTGTTACAGGCATGATGCCTGCTTCGACAGGAACGTTAATGCCGTGGCGGTTGATCTTGTACATAAAGCGATAGAAGTGCGAGTTGTCGAGGAAGAGCTGCGTGATAAGGTGATCAGCGCCGCACTCGACCTTGCGCTTGAGATTTTGGATGTCAGCTTCTTCGCTGCCGCTCTCCGGATGGATCTCGGGATAGCAAGCCGCGAGGATGTTAAAGTCGTAATTTTCGCGTATGAAGGAGATAAGATCGCTTGCGTACTTGAAGTCACCGCCCGGTACACAGCCTTCCGGTACATCGCCTCTGAGTGCAAGAACGTTTTCGATACCGTTGGCCTTGAGCTTATCGAGGATCCTCGTCATCTGCGCCTTGTCGGAAGAGATGCACGGGAGGTGCGCGATGCTCTCGACATTGTACTTGTGCTTGATGTCGGAAGCGATCTTAACTGTACGGCAGCCGTCGGTGCCGCTGTTCTTTCCGAAGGTCACGCTTATGAAGTCAGGGGACAGGCCGCCTAACTCGTTGAGCGTGTCGTAGATGACATCCTCGCCCATATCAGGACGCGGAGGGAAGATCTCGAGTGAGAATACTGTTTTCTTCTTGAATAGTTCTGTCGTTTTCATTTGTTTACCTATTATATTCTAAGGAGTCGGCCGCCGCCCTTTATGAGGGTGAATGAAGGCAAGGACGACGACCGCATAGGAGCGTTCTTTTATCAGCCCAAAGTCTTGCGTGCGATAGCAGCAGCCTCTACGAGGTTCTTAAGGCTTGGGATCGTCTCTTCGTTGCCGCGTGTCTTAAGACCGCAGTCAGGGTTTACCCAGAGCTTCTTGATGTCTACCTTCTCAGCGATCTTCGTGATAGCAGTCGTGAGCTCTTCAACGGAAGGGATACGTGGTGAGTGGATATCATATACACCAGGGCCTACTTCTGTCCTGAAGTTGTTTTCCTTCAGTGCGTCGAGGATCAGGAGATCCGAACGGGAAGCCTCGAAAGTGATAACGTCTGCATCCATGTTGTCGATGTCAGGGATGATATCCGTGAACTCGCTGTAGCACATATGTGTGTGGAGCTGTGTCTCAGGCTTAAGTCCGCTGTGAACGAGATTGAACGCAGGGATCGCAAAGTCGAGATAGTCTTCGTGCCAGTCAGCCTTACGGAGAGGGAGCTTCTCACGAAGAGCAGCTTCGTCAACCTGGATGATCTTGATGCCGTTTGCCTCAAGGTCCAATACCTCGTCGCGGATAGCGAGAGCGATCTGAAGGATAGTGTCCTTGATGGAGAGGTCTTCTCTCGGGAATGACCAGTTGAGGATCGTAACAGGACCTGTGAGCATGCCCTTTACATACTTATCTGTAAGGCTCTGTGTATATACGGACCAGTCGACTGTCATGCGGCGTGCACGTGAGATGTCGCCCCAAACGACCGGCGGCTTAACGCAACGTGTACCGTAGGACTGTACCCATGCAAACTGTGTGAAGAGGAAGCCGTCGAGGCACTCGCCGAAGTACTCGACCATGTCGTTACGCTCGAACTCACCGTGAACGAGAACGTCAAGACCGATCTCTTCCTGGAGCTTAACGCACTCTGCGATCTTCTCCTTGATGAATGTCTCATACTGATCCTTGCTGATCTCGTTCTTCTTAAATGCAGCACGTGTCTTACGTACCTCGGAAGTCTGAGGGAAGGAACCGATAGTCGTTGTAGGGAAAAGAGGGAGCTTCAATGCTTCCTTCTGGATCTTTTCGCGCTCTGCAAAAGCAGGCTTACGGATGAAGTCATCCTTTGTAAGAGCAGCTACCTTGTTTCTGATCTCAACGTTGTCCTCTGTACGCTTTGTTGCAAAGAGTGCCGCGTTATTCTTGAAAGCCTCTGAATCCTTGTTGCCGGATGCGATATCGGAGAGCTCCTGGAGCTTTTCTGCTGCGAAAGCGAAGTGCTTCAGAACGTCAGCAGGAAGCTTTGTCTCGCTCTTGACCGTGCAAGGTACGTGAAGAAGTGAGCAGGATGTACCGAGGATGACTTCCTTGGCCTTGAGAGTAGCTAGCTTCTCCTCGACCTTAGCGTAGTTTGTTCTCCAGATGTTCTTACCATTAACGAGACCTGCGATGAGGATCTTGTCTGAAGGGAACTTCTTTACGATCTCTTCTGTCTTCTTGCCTTCGATGAAGTCAAGTCCGATTGCGTCAAAGTCGAGCGCGAAAACCTCGTCTGCGCAGTCGCGGATGTCACCGAAATATGTCTGGAGGTAGATCTGAACGCCTGCCTTGTCAGCGAGGAGTGCGTTATAGATGCGCTGGAAAAGCTCGATGTCAGCCTTGCTTAAGTCTCTTACGAGATAAGGCTCGTCGATCCTTACGATCTTTGCGCCTGCTGCCTTGAACTTGGAGATGATCTCCTTATATGCTGCGATGACTGCTGCCTCAAAATCAGCTGCCGTCTTGCTTCCTACGAATCTTGCGAGCTTAAGGAAAGTGAAGCCGCCCAAGATGCTCGGAACTGCATTGATGCCGTTTGCCTTAGCTTCTTCGTAGAGCTCGAAAGGTGTGTTCGTGCTTACCTTGATCTGTGCGTCGTCCTCGATCTCAGGAACGATATAGTGGTAGTTTGTGTTGAACCACTTCTTCATAGGGAGGGCCTTAACGTCACCGCCGTCCTTCTGATAGCCTCTTGCCATTGCAAAGTATGTGTCGAGCTCAGATACTTTGAGCTCCTTGTAGCGCTTAGGTACAGCGTTCAAGAGCTGAGCAACGTCGAGAAGGTTGTCGTAGAAAGAGAAGTCGCCTGTAGGGATGAGGTCGATTCCGTTTTCCTTCTGGAGCTTGAGGTTGTTGATCCTGATCTCTTTTGCTGCGTTCTTGAGTTCTTCCTGAGAGATCTCGCCCTTGAAATACTTTTCGCTTGCAAACTTGAGTTCGCGAAGAGCGCCGATCCTAGGATAACCGATAACTGATGTCTTCATATATTTTCGTCTCCTGTCTGATTTGATTTTTCGATGACAAGATTGAACCATATATCGGCTGCTATGTGTTAACATACATTTTTCATAGAGTGCCATAGATAAAATCTATATCAGCAGTAAGATACTAGGTAAATGGGTCTTGGGAACTCGTTGTTTTTCCCAAAAACGTCTGATACAATGACAAAAAATAAATAAGAGGTGTCTGTGTTATGAATAAACTGTTAACGAGACTTTTGACAGTGATGTCGATATTAGTCTTGCTCTTGGCTATGCCAAGTTATGCCAAGGCTGATATGGGTAATCTGATCAAGTACGAGACTGCAAGCCCATATACAAAGGGCATTACGATCCTGGATTCCATTCCTACAAGCATCAAATTCGGAGATGCTGCTCCTCAGCCGAGGATCATGATCAATGGCCAGACTCTGGTGCCGGGACAGGACTATACGTGTTTATACAGTTTTCCCAACGATGTTAATAATCCTGATTATACAGTTGCCTTCAAGACAGGTACATGTTATATCACGATAGATGTATCAGGTCGTAGTGACTTGTGGACTTATCTGCGTGGTGTGAATAATTATGAAGGTCCGATCTATAAGATAGCTTCCTTTAATATCGAAAAGGGAGATATTTCCAAGTGTACTGCTGATCCGATACCGGATGTGACATTTGATACAAGTTTTTTTGCTATGTCTTCCGGTATGGAGCCGGCAGTTAAACTTTATGTACACGGAAATAAAGTTGACCTTACTAAGTATAAAGTTACCTATGAAGATAATACGCACGGCGGTGTTGCCACGGCAATATGTACACCTGAGGAAGGATCACCGTTTACCGGAACTAAAAAGATCAAGTTCAATATCTTGCCTTGTAATGTTGATGGTAAGATAAGGATCGACGATATCAGAGCTTGTACATATACAGGCAGTGCGATAGAGCCAAGCTTCTTCGTCTTCGTTGACGGATGGGCCAGAGGTACTGATGATTTCACAAGAACATTTTCGAATAATATAAACGCAGGAACAGCGACGGTTAATGTCACATGTAAGCGTAGTTTCATTGGCTCGGCAACAGCTACATTTAAGATCGAGCCCGCACCGTTAAACTATTCTGATGAATCGGCTCCTTCACAGGTCTATACTGGAGATCCGCTTAAGCCTAAGCCGGTCCTCACTTTTAATGGAAAGACTCTTAAAGAAGGTGTTGATTATAAGATCACCGGCTATAGATATAATACCGCAGTTGGTAATGAGGCCTACGTCATATGTGAAGGAATCAATAACTTTACCGACACTGCTTATGCTGGGTTCACGATTACCAAGGGTAACATAGCTAACGCTAAATTCACTTTCAATGCTACTGAATATTCGGATAACCCTACTTGGAAACCGGCAACTGCGACATTTGGTTCCACGTCGCTGGTGAAGGGTGAAGATTATACTGTCGAACTTTCGAAAATCGAGGGCATGGATGCTTATTGGAAAGTTACGGGCAAGAAGAACCTCCAAGGTACAACGACTGTCAAGCAGACGTTGACGCAGATAGTAATATCCAAAGTCATTACCGCTAGTGTTACAGGAACTTACACCTATACACACAACCAGATCAGACCTGCCGCAAGTGCTGTTAAATTAAGTAAAAACCTTACTTATGGCGTTGATTATAGATTGACATATGGAACGAATATCAATGCCGGTACAGGTACAGTCAACATTGTCGGTATAGGAAAATATAAGGGCATAGCAACTGCCTCGTTCACGATCAACCCGGCGAATATCTCAAATGCCACTTATAAGGTTTCGCCTGGTAGCTCCGGTGACCCTGCCCAAATGACTTTGACGTTGTTCTTTGGCGGCGTGTCTCTCAGGAATAATACAGACTATACAATGACGCAAAACATTGATTTGTTAGCAGGTGTAGCTACTTTTAATGCCAAAGGTATTGGAAACTTTACCGGGACTAAAGAGATCATAGTCACGGCTGATAATCCGCAGGTTACACCGACCGCTACACCAAAACCGACAGTAAAGCCAACAGCTACACCAAAGCCTACTGTTAAGCCGACTGCGACTACAAAACCGACAGTTAAGCCAACGGCAACTGCAAAACCTACGGTCAAGCCAACGGCTACGGTAAAACCAACAGTTAAGCCAACGGCAACGGTAAAACCAACAGTTAAGCCGACCGCGACAGTAAAGCCTACTGTTAAGCCAACGGCAACGGTTAAGCCAACAGTAAAACCTACGGCAACCGTAAAGCCGACAGTTAAGCCTACTGCAACTGCAAAACCTACGGTCAAGCCAACGGCTACAGTAAAACCAACAGCAACGGTTAAGCCGACTGTTAAACCAACGGCAACTGTAAAGCCTACTGCAACAGCTAAACCTACAACTAAACCAACAGCAACACCGACGGCAGCAGCTACCGCTACACCTACAGCAACACCAACAACAGTTGCAACTGCAACACCGACTACGACAGTTAAGGCAACACCAACCGCAGTTCCTACAGTTAAGCCAACGGCAACAGTTACACCTGTACCTACGACTGCCAAGATAACAGCTGTTCCGACAACTGCTCTATCAGATAAGACTGATGCAACGGCAACACCGATTCCTACAGATGTCCCTGCTGTAACAGGCAGTGTTACGGCTGATACTCATGATCAGTCAAAGTCCAGGATCATGGACTTTGTAAAGAGGATCTACATCTATGTCCTCGATCGTGAGCCGGAGGAAGAAGGTGCCGCATACTGGTCAGAAGAACTATGGAACTTCAACCGCACCGGTGCTGAAGTAGCACAAGGCTTCATCTTCAGCCCTGAGTTTGAGAACCGCAATACAACGGATGATGAATTCGTAACCATTCTCTACAAGACCTTCTTCGGTCGAGACCCTGAGGCAGAAGGTAAGGCTTTCTGGCTCGATCAGCTTAAGAACGGTACAATGGATCGCGTAACTGTTGCAAACGGGTTCATCTTCTCACAGGAGTGGGCTGACACTTGCGCAGAATACGGTATCCGTTCAGGTGGCGAGATCAAACCGACAGGCGTTATTGCTCCGACTGAATTGACATATGCTTTCGTTGAGAGAATGTACACCACGGCGATGGGCCGTACCTACGATGAAGAAGGACGCCAGTACTGGGCATCCGCGCTCGCTAATTTCGAGATCACGGGCGAACAGGTAGGAGCATCATTCTTCCTGAGTCAGGAGATGGAGGATTACAAACTGTCCGACAAGGATTTCCTGAACCGACTCTACGCGACGTTCATGAACCGTGAGGCAGATGAAGACGGCAGCACATACTGGCTCGGCCTGATGGCTTCCGGCACACCTCGCGCAGATGTCGTCTACGGCTTCACGAGAAGTCAGGAGTTCACGGATAAATGCGTTGAAGCAAGAATATTGCCATACTGATATGAACGGTCACCTGCGGGTGGCCGTTTTTTTGTGCTGCAAATCTGCGCCCCTCCGGTTTTTGCTACCCTAAGAAGCAGCTTCAAAACACCCCTTTTCATTTTTGCTACCCTAAGAAGCATACCCGTACAGTGCCTTTTAGTTTTTGCTACCTTGCGGAGCATTGAAGTTACAAGACCCGCTTGAAGGCAGGAAACAGATCCGTGTAAGGGCGTCAAGACCTATAGCCGCACCGCGGTGCCTTACGGCAGTCTTGACGCACATTAACACGGATCTGTAGAAAGGTAACAAGCGGGCCTTGTAACCTCTGCCTGAGGGCAGGCTTTTGTATTTTTGCTACCTTAAGCAGCAGCTTTGTGATGGGGCTTTTCGTTTTTGCTTCATAGGGTAGCAAAAAAGATTTGGGGCATTTTGCGTTAGCGACCTAAGGTAGCAAAAATGCGGTGGGGAAAGTGGCGCAATAAAAAAGAGCGGGTGTTCCGCTCTTAATGTCCGTAGTTACTGATGTATTCCTTGAGGTGCTCTATGTAGCGGGTCGTGATGCCGTTAAGCGGCTTGCCCTTCATAGTGATGTAGCCGATCTCCATGTACTCGTCGCTCTTAAGCGGAACGGACGCAATGCCGTCACCGTTCAAATCGGAACTTAAGACACCAGAGGCGATCGTGTAGCCGTTAAGGCCGATGAGCAGGTTAAAGAGCGTTGCTCTGTCGCTGACTACGATGTTCTTTGGGCTTTCGGCGGTGATGTGAAGTTCCTCCGCAAAGTAGAACGAGTTTTTGACGCCCTGATCGTAAGTAAGGCGAGGGAACTCCTTAAGGTCGTCGAGTGTGACCTTCTTCTTTTGTGCCAGCGGGTTGTTGCGGCTGACGAATACGTGCGGCTTGGCAGTGAAGAGCTTGGTGAACTTCATGTCCTCGCCGTCGAGGATGTGTTCGATAACTTCGCGGTTAAAGCGCGAGAGGAAGAGGATGCCGATGTCGCTTCGGCCCGTCCTTATGTCTTCAATGATCTCCGCTGTCTGAAGCTCTCTTAATGTAAACTCGTACTTGTCTTCGCCGTATTCTTTGACGAGCTCGACGAACGCATTTACAACGAATGCATAGTGTTGGCTTGAGACCGCGAAGACCCTTCTGGGCGGCGGAGTTCCGATGAACTCTTCTTCGAGGATCTCGAACTGTTCAGTTACCTGTCTTGCGTATGAGAGGAAGTTCGTTCCTTCTTCGGATAGCCACACGCCGCGGTTGCTTCGGTTGAAGATCGGAAAGCCCAATTCTTTTTCGAGCTCGGATAAAGCCTTCGAGACGCTGGACTGCGCTACGAAGAATTTCTGGGCGGCGGTCGAGATCGATCCGCTCTCTGCTATTGCGATTACATATTTAAGCTGTTGAATAGTCATAAAAAGATTGTAGCATAACTTAAGATAAGCGCTATAATTATATCAACAGGTTATGTTTTTGCGTATGAGGAGGTCTTTATGCCTTATATTGATTCAAGGTTTTCGTTCAAGATGACCGATTCCGAGAAGGAAGAACTTAAGTCCGAGTTTGGCAAGATGATCGCGCTTTTGAATAAGCCCGAGTCATATCTTATGGTCTCGATCGCAGATGACAGCGACCTGTGGTTCGGCGGCGCCAAGCTCGAAAAGGGTGCTTTCATCGCCGTCAGTATCTACAGCAAATTTGTGGTCGACCCGGCTGAGAACGTTAAGAGGACACAGTCGTTCGAGAAGTTTACGGGTGCGGCCTGCAAATATCTGGAAGACAGGTTCGGCATTCCTCAGTCCGCAGTCTATATCACATACACGTCCGTTCCTTATTGGGGTTGGAACGGCAGCAATTTCTGATCTTTGGGAAACAGATTCTAGAACAATTTAACAACAGTATTATTTGATGCACATGATGCCATGGGAGGACTGTCGCTATGCAGAAAGTAAGTGACACCAAGTATCGACTCGCAGAATCACCATTTTACGATCCGCGCACCAAGAAGCTGACCTGGGTGGATATCCTGGCCGGCAAGCTCTACATGATGGATGAGGACAACAAGATCTCATCTGCTTCGTTCAGCTGTCCGATCGGCGCCGCGGTCCCTGCTCAAAAGCCGGGAGATTACGTTATCTGCGGTCAGAAGATGTTGTGCCTTTTCAGTAATGATGAGGCTGTGACTGTAATTAAGTGCGTATCTGATATCTACGAATCTTTCAGGCGCTCGAACGATGCGAAGGCTGATCCGGCCGGAAGGCTATGGTTTGGGTCATCCGTCAACGATTCGGAGCATGAGCCCAGCGGCAAGCTCTTTTGTCTTGAAGGCGGCAATATCACGGTAAAGCAGGACAATACGCGAATAAGTAACGGAATGGCATGGAATAAGGACAGGACGAAGTTCTACTTTTCCGATTCGCTGTTTCATTGTGTTTTCGAGTACGACTATGACTTAAAGACAGGCGAGATCAGCAACCGCCGCGAGTTCTATAAGATCACGGACGGAGTTCCGGACGGCATGTGCATCGATTCGGATGACTGTCTATGGATCGCGATCTGGGGCGGCTCGAGGATCGAGCGCGTGGACACTCGTACGGGCAAGCTTATGTCGACTCTTAAGGTACCTGCCAAAAACGTCACTTCCTGCTGTTTCTGTGGAGATGACATGAAGACGCTGTTTATCACGACTTCGGGTGACGATCTTGACGGGGAAGGAGACGGACTTGTCTACTTCGAAAATGTTGACGTCTCGGGTCCGGCACCTGACTACGTTATTTTGTAATGTTATTAAGCGAGTGTAAAGATTTGATTCTTTGCACTCGTTTTTGTGTATTCGTATATTATAATAATTGTATTCACTAAGATGGAAAATCGGAGGGTATATGGGACTTTTCAGCAGATTCAGAAACAGACCGAAGAAACCGCCGCTCATGGAGCGACTCGTTGTTGCTGCCGTAGGTACTGCGGTCGGAACGGTTATGGATAAGCTTCCTGATTCAGCGATCGAGACGATGGCGCCTGAAGCCAAGAAGATGGACAGCGTCAGCCTCTACGAACAGCAGAAGAAGGAAGAGGAAGCTAAGCGCGCTCTCGAAAGACGCAATGCGCACACAAATCTTCTTGTTGGCGAGATGGCACTCTACTACTATCTTGCAAGCGTTGACGGTTCGGTAACAGGCGACGAGAGGGCTGAGCTCGACAGGCTTTCGAATGCGATCCTTGCAGACAGTGAAGTCACGGAGGAAGGCAAGACCCGCGTTCGCGAGATCAAGGGAAGAAGTTCGAATATGACGTTTTTCGAGATCACCAAGTATCTCGACAAGGTCGATGCGGCTAACCTCATATCGTTCGCGGTCGAGATGGAAAAGCTTGCCGAGACTGACGGAACTGTAGCGCCGCGTGAGGAAGACGCGATCGCACTGTTCAAGGATTACGTAACAAGTAAGACTGGTCACAGGTTTGCAAAGAAGATCGAAGAACCCAAGGAGACAAAAGAACTCGAACTCGTTTGCCCCAAATGTGCGGGCCAGATGTCATTCAACGAGACGATGCTTCAAGTCACCTGTCAGTTCTGCGGTTATGCGAAGATGGTCGATATCAATCAACTCTCTGATGTCCTGTCGACGATCGAGCGCACGAAGCGCATCCAGTTGTTGCTGAACGAGGACAAGAAATAAGTCCGTTTCTTTTGAGTTTTGGGAGATCAAAGGAGCAGTATTATGAAAGATAAGGAACGTAAGATAGGTTTTCTTATGGCGTTAATAGTGTCAGCGGTAATGGGAGCTGCAGCGTCTTTTATCGTCGTAAATTTTGCAATACCGAAGACTGCCGCGGATAAGATGCCGCTTCCTGTTTTGTACGGAGGCAACATCATCCTGTCTGTTATCCTCGGGTTATTAATAGCGAGGTTCATCCCTCTCGGAAAGTTCGGAGGGATGCTGTGTGCAAAGGCTCATGCCGCACCGCCGAGCCCGAAGTTTTTCCTGCTTAACGCTATCCCGATGGCAGTGGGCAACACGCTCATCATCGGTACGATATTAAGCTGTGCGGGTATTGCCATTGCGCGAATGAAGATGCCTGAGGAGATCCTCGCCAATGTTCCGCCGTTCCCGGTCATGTGGTTCGGCTCATGGATCAAGGTGCTTATTCCGACTCTGATCTTATCTTATGTGATCTCCGTAATCCTGGCTCCTATTCTTGCTAAGATCTTCGGTGTCGGCGCGCCGCCTGAGAGGAGAGGGCGTTGATCTTATTTCATATGCTTATTATGAACGGCTGCCGCGGGGCAGTCGTTTTTTTGTTTTGATTAGGGCCGGGGCATTGCTGTTATGGTCGTCATCAGTGCTTCGTGATCAGACAGTTTGAGTGAGATCATTGAAGGGTCAAGTATTTCTGTATTTACCACTTCGCTTTGGAGCATAAATCTGTTTGCGAATACGTAGTCCAGGATGTTGGTCTGGCCGGTCGGGATGTTGGAGGCCTCGAGTGTCTTTGTTTCAGTGAGAATACTTCGAAGTCTTATGAGCTCGTTTTCGAACGGGCCGTTTACGTAACTGTTAAAGTCGCCTGCAAGTATGAGGCGTACCTTCCTCGTGCTGAATTCCTGAGCGGTATGCAGGATCTCCGCCCACATCTCGTCGGCTATGTCCTTGCGCTCCTTCTGGGCGCTAAAGATCTGCTGGATCCATACGTTCAGGTAGTAGTCCTTATCCAACTGGACAAAGTTGTATCTGAGCGCAAAATCCTTCGTCTCGTTAACAAAGCTGAGCTTCTTGCTGCCGCTCGTGACATTTCTGCCCACGAGCATCAGGCAGATGCAGTTGTTGAAGTGCTCCTTGTACTTAAATGATTTAGGGCAAATGTAGCTATAGTAGCGTTTGAGTTTTCTCATGAGTGCATTGAGGAAGATGTGTTTGTCTCCCACTCTGAATTCCTGAAGCATTACTATGTCGGGCAGGGCATTTTCGATCTGCTTGGCGATGCCGCTGATGCACTTCTTGAAGACATCGGCTTCGGTCTTGTAGCCGTGTACGTTAAGGCTCATTATCTTGCGTTCGTTGTTCTTCTTGCTCAGCCTTATCAAGACGCAAACTAGTAGTGAGTATGGTACGAAGATGCCGTACTTTTCGCGTATGTCCGCCTTCAGCGCTCGCAGGAACTGAAGGTTCTCGTCGCTCATCTTGACGCAGATCCTCTTGCCGCAGTTGATACTTTTGTCCTTGACGAGCCTTGGCCAGAACAGCTCTGTAAAATCCTGCTTGTCGCGGATGCCGGTAAGGAATCGGTTTATCGTGTTTGGTGCGCACAGCTCGCGTGCTGAGATCTTTAAGCTAACTGTCCTCATATTTGCTCCTTTGCTATGGTTTCTTAATTTCAGCGTAGCACCGATGCAAGAGGAAAAAAGTGACAAAAAAAACAATTACAGCCAATTTCGTCAAAAAACGCCGAAAACGCCTGCGCCGCAAGGGGGGCTTGTG
>CADCPU010000183.1 GCA_902803365.1 Oscillospiraceae bacterium | reverse complement strand
CGGACAGATCAAGTTCGGAATGGATTTTAAGATAACTGAGACGACGTAAATAGAAAGGGGAATCTTATGAAGAAAGTATTGAAAGGAGTCGTGAACGTACTCGCGTGGGTCATACTGATCTTGGCCTTTTTGGTGACAATCCTTGTTTTTTCATCAGAACGTAATGATGGGGAGGCTAATCTTCTTGGATTAATGCCAATGGCTGTTCAGTCAGATTCCATGAGTCCTACATTCAGAGCTGGAGACTTGATCATTGTTAAACAAGTTGACCTCTACGACTTAAAGAAAGATGATGTTATTACTTTCTACACCATAATTGATGGAATGAGGGTTAAGAACAGCCATAGAATAGTTGAGATAAATGATGCTGACGGTAGCAGGACTTTTGTTACACGAGGTGATTACAATCAGGTTAATGATGATCTTACGGTATCGGCAGCTGATATCGTTGGTCGCTGGACAGGATTTAAGCTCTCCGGCGGAGGTAAGGCTCTCGACTTCCTGAGATCTAAGACAGGATTCTTCGTATGTATCGTCATCCCGATGGCGGTGTTCTTCATCTTCGAACTCTATAAGTTCATTGCCGTTCTTGTTGAATCGAAGAAGGAAAATGCTCCTCAAATCGACGAGGAAGAGATCAAGAAGAAGGCTATCGAGGAATACCTCGCTAAGGAAAGAGCCGAGAAAGAGGCTAAGGAAAAGAGTGCTGAGGCTTCGGTTGAATCGGAGGCAAAAGCAACAGAAGAGAAGTAATAAAGGGAAAGAGCTATGGGCGCATTTTTAAGATGGTTTTTTGCATTCATATCTGAGATGCTCAAGGGCTTCGGAATGATATTCGGAGGCATTGGTAAGGGCATTGTGCAGATATTTAACATCCCAAACTACGTTGCGATATTCAAGGAGCATTCCTCTGAATTCGGAGCGCTCGGTTGGGTGCTCTCGGTCGTTGCGATCCTCGTAGTTGCAGCCATCTACGTGTTCCTGGCATTCCTCATTATTATGATCGTAAGAAAATACATAAGATTCAGACATTCTATCGTCAGTAATGAAGATCTCCTTGAGGAGATATCGGTATTGCAGCAGCGCGTCATGAAGATGGCGAAGGAGAAAGACGAGATCATGGCAATGAAGGTCGCTCAGATCGGTCTTGCGACAGGTACGAATTTTGCAGGTGCAGGCGAGGGATTCTCGTCCGGAAGACTTGCAGCAGCTACGCTCGGTACGGGCGAAGAGGGAGAAGAAGGCCAGGTTGCAGCAGAAGAGGGCGTACTCATCACTACAGAGCACAGATTTGCAAAGCTCTTCGAGGTCGACTCTTTCTACAAGACCTATACCCCGCCTGAGTACGATAATGAGATCGATCTTCCGGGCTTCTGCGACAGGTTCAGGAACTTCGCTTGCTCTAGGATGCACCTTTACTATGAACCTAAGATCATAAGATTGTTCGTTGCAGGTATGGCGTCCACGAAGCTCATTATCCTCCAAGGTATCTCCGGTACAGGTAAGACTTCCTTGCCGTACTCATTCGGTAAGTTCCTTGGCATCGACGCGACGATCGCATCTGTTCAGCCGTCCTGGCGTGACAGGACCGAGCTTTTCGGTTACTTCAATGAATTTACGAAGAACTTTAACGAGACTGAAGTATTGAGAAGGATCTACGCATCGAACTATAACGATGACATCAACATGATCCTCCTCGACGAGATGAACATCGCACGTATCGAGTATTACTTCGCTGAGATGCTCTCCATTCTTGAAATGCCGAATGCGGATGAGTGGCAGCTCGACCTCGTGCCAAGCGTATGGAGCACAGACCCTGAGAAGCTCAATCACGGTAAGCTCAGGATCCCTCAGAATATATGGTATATCGGAACTGCTAACAACGACGATTCCACGTTTGCTATCTCCGATAAGGTTTACGACCGTGCTCAGCCGATCAACCTTGACGCGAAGGGTGTTGCTTTCGAAGCACCTGATACACCGCCGCTTAGTATCTCATTCAGCCACTTGAATGATCTCTTCCAGGAGGCATACGACAAGTATCCGATCTCCGAAGAGAACCTTAAGAAGATACACCAGCTTGACCTGTGGGTTATCGAGAAACTCAGAGTTGCCTTCGGTAACCGTATCATCAAGCAGATGGGATTGTTCGTACCTGTTTATGTAGCATGCGGCGGCGATGAGCTCGACGGTATCGACTACGTACTCGCTACGAAGATCTTCAGAAAATTCGAGTCCTTGAACCTCGCGATGCTTCGTGATGAGCTTAAGGAACTCTGCCAGTATTTGAACAAAACTTTCGGAAGGGGCAAGATGAACGAGTCCATAGCATATCTGGAGAGATTACAGAAACTCTTCTGATAGGGCTTTTGCCATAGGGTAAAACTGTTGTGAACGAGAACTATGACAAGTGGTACAACGAATTCAAAGATTCGATGGACATCTTGGGAGAGAATGATCTCTTTGATGTCATGGATCGTCTTGTCGGAAGTTCGAAGAGCAATATCTCCATAAACCGCAAATTGATGGAGAAAGTTATCGATGTTTCCTGGGTCGAAGCGATCGAAAACGCGATCCTCCATGTCGATAACATAGTCAGAAATCCGAGCCGTACGATCATTGATGTAGAGGAGATCGTTCCGATCGCCCTGTCGCGTAAGATCACGGTCGAATCGGTCAAGCACCTTGCGCAGCACACGGACCTTATCCAGAGTTTTGACGAGAAGACGGGAAAGATAACGCCTTCGAAGATCCTCAATGTCCATAAAGAAGAGACACTCGAGACTTACGAGAATAAATTCGTAAATACTCTCATTGACCGTCTCTATTACTTTATCCTCGCACGTTATGAGAAACTCTCGCAGGTTGCAAAGGATGAGGAAGTCTTCACGATGGATTT
>CADCPU010000182.1 GCA_902803365.1 Oscillospiraceae bacterium | reverse complement strand
TGAGTTTTCATAATCAGCTTCAGTGTAAAATACTGACATGGCATTAACTCCTTTAGTATGTTTTAAATCGATATAAACGAGAATTTACTTCAACAGGCACAGAGTATATACCGCGAGATGTTCGTCAATACGGCGAATGATCAACGTCAAACATGCCGTGCAGATGAATATTTTGATATAGCCATTGGCAAAACACCTCCTCGTAAAGAACATCAGTGGTTCACAACCGACCCGTCTGATGTTACATGGGTATCCATTTCGGATATGGGTAGCTGTGGCACATATATCCGCGGAAGCTCTGAGCAGCTTACACAGGAGGCTGTTGATAAGTTTAATATCAGAGTTATCCCAAGTAACACTGTCCTCTTGAGCTTCAAACTCACGGTAGGACGCATTGCCATAACCTATGGCGAAATGACAACAAACGAGGCTATTGCTCATTTTAAGACAGATAAGCCATTTATTAATGAGTATCTGTATTGCTATTTGAAGGATTTTAACTATCAAACAATGGGAAGTACTTCTTCAATAGCAACTGCAGTCAATTCCAAAATCATTAAGGCTATGCCATTCATCATCCCTGCCGATGACGAGATATCTCGTTTCCACGCCGTAGTCGGTCCAATGTTCAAGCAGATTCTAAACAATCAGCTTGAAAATGATTCACTTGCGGAAATGAGAGATACTCTGTTACCGCGCTTGATGTCTGACGAGCTAGACGTATCAGAGCTTGATCTTTAGGCAGCTAAATTCTCGTTTATCTCACTATTAATCTCTATTCTTTTGTCAAGCGCACATAGAATATTCGCTATCTTCTCTTGCTCATCGAATGTAAAAGAAGGGACTTCGTATTTCATAATAGCGGATTTGTCTCCACGTGGCATTTTTGTTCCCTTAGAAGTAGCCATGGAGTACTCAAAGAAGGCATCATCGGCAAGCACATAGTATAAAAACCTCTTGCTAATTCCTTCCTTTGTTCTGAAGACTAGTACATCATTCGAACAACCGCCATCAAATGATGCAAACCAGATTTTTTTAAAATATGGTCTAATATTTGAGACCAACACATCCCCTGTATAAAATGCCTGTGTTTGCGTTGTAGTAGGAAGTGCTGACGCAACTGTGATACCTGCTTTATTAGGCAACATGTTTTCTGTAGAAATATAAGTACTTCTATTCAGCAGAGAAACATCAATTTTGCCCTTTGCATATTCACATAAATCAGAAAGATTATATTTCATAACCAATTGCCCCTAGCTTATCTCTTATTTCATCTTCAAGTTCATGGGATTTTGCAAACAATTCAGATAATTCTGATGTCAGTCTCGCCATTCTTTCCTCAAATGGCTCTCCATCTTCTTCCTGCTCTTCAACGCCTACATATCTTCCAGGCGTAAGGATATAATCCTGCTTAGCTATATCTTCAAGTGTTGCAACAGCGCAGAAACCCTTCACCTCCTCAAGGGTTCCGTTTTGGAATGCCTCGAATGTGTCTGATAACTTCTGAATGTCAGTATCATCAAAATCTCTGTGCTTACGATCAACCATATGACCCATCTTCCTTGCATCAATGAAGAGAGTCTTGCCTTTCTGTCTTTTTCCTTTTGTGATAAACCAAAGTGTCACTGGTATAGTCACGCTATAAAAGAGTTGTGTCGGCATTGCTATGATGCCCTCAACAAGATCATCCTCAATTATTCTCTTACGGATTTCTCCCTCACCACTAGACTGTGTAGAAAGGGCTCCATTAGCCAAAACAAGGCCTATCTTGCCATTTGGTGAAAGATGATGAATCATATGTTGAATCCATGCATAGTTAGCATTTCCAGCAGGAGGTATTCCATATTTCCACCTGACATCATCAAGCAGTTTATCCTGATTCCAAGGATGATAGTTGAATGGTGGATTTGCTAAAATAAAATCAGACTTTAGAGTTGGATGTAAATCATTTGTAAATGTGTCTGCTTGATATGGCCCAAAGTCTGCATCTATTCCCCGAATAGCCATATTCATTTTAGCCATCTTCCAGGTATCAGCGTTTGCTTCCTGGCCATATACAGAAATAGTTCCTCTTTTCCCGGAATGCGCTTGAATAAACTTCGCGCTCTGAACAAACATTCCGCCGGAACCACAGCATGGATCATATACACGGCAGTTATCAAATGGTCGAAGAATTGATACAAGAGTTTTTACTACACTGGATGGTGTATAGAATTCTCCTCCACCAACACCTTCCTTTTCAGCAAATTGAGCAATGCAATATTCATATGTACGGCCGAGGAGATCTTCACTTTCCTCGGTGTTGCTCATATCAATGTTATTTGTAAAGATATCAACAACATCACCAAGAACTCTCTTATCAAGATCAGGACTTGC
>CADCPU010000181.1 GCA_902803365.1 Oscillospiraceae bacterium | reverse complement strand
TTTCGAGAGTCTCTCATGGCAAGACTGACCGCGAGGGATATAGGACCTACACGGCCGAGGAACATCGCCGGGATCAGGAGCACTTTGCTTATTATCATAAGGCGCGGTGTTCCGAGCGCCGATACGCCGACAGTAGCAAACGCCGACGTTACTTCAAATACGATATCTATGAAGTTAAAGTCACCATTAGCAATTGCAACACGCTCCGTGATAGACAGAAGGAGCGAGAGACCGAAGACTACTGTCATTCCGATAAAAAGGATCGCAATGGCACGTCTGACGAGAGCCGCCGGCACGGTATGCTTATGTGTGATCGTATCTCTGTCACCGCGTATCTCGCTTATAACAGAGAATACAATGATTGCAAAGGTCGTCATCTTGATACCGCCACCCGTGGATCCGGAACCGGAACCGATAAACATAAGTATGATTCCTATCGTCTTTGAAGCATTTGTCATAGCTCCGAGATCGATCGTATTAAAACCTGCTGTCCTGAACGTAACGGACTGGAAAAATGATTCGAGCAAACGTTCACTTAATGTGTGACCGCCCATCGTCGCCTTATTATAATATTCCAGAACAAACATACAGATCATACCGACCACGGTAAGTCCCAAAGTCCATTCCAGAACGATCTTGGAATGAACCTTAAGGCGGTTCTTCCTGTGATCCTTGACCTTACCGAAGAGATCTACCCATACGGTAAAACCCAGGCCGCCAAAAAGGATCAAAAGACAAGTCGTAATTACTACGATCGGAGAATGAGCATAACCCATAAGACTCGAGAAAGGTCCCGTCTCAGTTGTTCCCATCAGATCAAATCCGCCGTTACAGAATGCTGATACACTCTGGAAAAAGGCTTTGCCGAGTCCCGTAGCCCAACCGAACTTCGGGACATATACTATCGAGAGACAAACACCTCCCAAGAATTCGCAACCGAACGTGATCGCGAAGATAAACTTCAAAAGGAGCGGAGCTTCCTTAAAACTGAAGCTGCCTGACGTCTCCTGTGCGACAAGACGCGTCTTGAGGTCTTGTTTTTTTCGAGTAAACGAAAAGATAAATGACGTGATGGTAACGAGTCCGAGGCCGCCGACCTGGATGAGCAGAATGACCACTATTTTACCAAAAAGTGTAAATGTCGACGCAGTATCTGCTACTACAAGTCCTGTAACACAAACAGCCGAGACAGATGTAAAAAGTGCCTCAAAATAGTTGAGATGATGTCCGCTGTAAGTCGAAAACGGTAACACCAAAAGGATGCTTCCGATAAGAATGACGAACAGGAACGAGAATATGATCATACGGCTCGGATTCTTGAATATCCAATCCAGGATCTTCTGTAACGGTGTTTTCTTAACGAGCATCGTGATCTTTCACCATCGCTTCCCAAACATCTTCTATATAGCGTCTGCGGCATACCATGAGGATATCGTCACCTGCGTGCATGACCGTATCACCTTGAGGGGTAATGGTCTTGCCGTCAGACGAAGTCAATACGACGATCTTGGCATCCTTGACGAACTTATAATCCATAAGTCTCTTATCACATGCATCCGAGTTAGGATTGAGATTGAACTCGACGATAACGTGATCTGTGTTTTCGATCCTCGTTACGATACGCATACCCTTGAACTCGATCTCGTTATCTACAAGATCGACGATGATATCGGTACCGCAGAAGTGTTTATCAACTCCGAACATAAATGCGATCTCGTTATTCTTCGGATTATTGATCCTGGAGATCGTGGTCGGAACGTTATAGTACTTCTTACCGATCTGACATGTGATGAGGTTGTTCTCATCATTACCCGTAAGAGCAACAAGGATATCAGCATCCTTACATACCTCCGCAAGTCCCTGGACCGTGGAAGCATCTGCACATACCGTCTCTACGCCCAATGCGTTTGCGATATGC
Organism: Oscillospiraceae bacterium; assembly: GCA_902803365.1. The sequence continues at coordinate 1,354 of CADCPU010000181.1, read as the reverse complement.
TCGCACGCCTTCTGTCTCACGTCGATCACAGTTACGTGCTGACCTTTATTTACTAATTCGTTTGCAAGAAAGAAGCCTACCTTACCTGCACCTACGATTACTATCTTCATATCTCATTTCTCCTGTTGCAGATCACTCGTACACTTCAGACACGATGATCTTGTCGTTCAATTCAAGCTTAAAGCCGGGATCGTAATTGGAAAGAACCCCATCCCTCAGAACACCCAGTATAATGCCGCCATCCGTGTCAGAGACGCTCTTGAGCTTCGCGCCTTCAAGAGACTCGTCTACTCTGAACATCTTGAACTTGAACTCGTCACCGAAGAGATTTACGTACTGAGCGCCCATGCTGTTTTCGCCCTCTTCATCCCTGTCGTGAATAGCTTTGATAAAGGCATCAACCGTAAGATCAGTAGCGGAGATAGGATGAAGTCCTACGTCCTTGAACATATCGAACTCTTCAGTATCGTATGTGCAGGCAATGACCTTCTTGACGCCATACCTGTTCTTACATATCTGAGCAGCTACGAGGTTCGTATTCTCGCTCGAACTCAAAGCGCAGACGACATCAGAACCTTCAACACCCGCCTCATCAAGGACGGAAGTATCGATGATAACGCCGTCGACCGGCTGAACATTCAATTTGTAATAGGATGCTTTCTCTGTTGCATCAACATCGACCAGAACAACATCATGAGTCCTGGACAGCCTCTCGGCCAAAATGATGGCGTCCGTAGACGTACCCAAAACAACTATCTGCATATATCATTTCCTCTTAACAGACAATATATAACCGATAATGGAAGCCGCAGATGCCGCATTGAGCGACTCAGCCTTCCCCCTCATCGGAATCTTAACCATTGTATCACAACGCTCCGAACATTCATCACTTAATCCGACGCCTTCATTACCTATAAAATAGCAACAAGGCAGGATTATGTCCGCTTCATTCAGAGTAGCGCCCTTCAAATGAGCTGCTAATGTTGATATTCCCTTCTTCTCACAAAACTCGAAGACCTCGTCAGTGCTGTCGACCTTCCTAAGCGGCACATGCCATACAGAGCCCATCGAAGCCCTCAAGACCTTCTCATTGAACGGATCAGCCGTTCCCTTAACGAGGATAACCGCCGTAAAGTCAAACGCATCCGCGAGCCTAATGACCGTCCCGAGATTACCCGGATCCTGAAGCCTCTCAAGACACAGATAGATATCCTCCTTGCCGCTATACGGAATCTCAGAGCCGATATCAGGCTCCTTGACGACCATCGCGATACCCTGAGGGTTTACGGTCGAAGCGACCTTCTCGAAGCATTCGTTGGACAATACGGTCAGATCGCATGCCACATTATACTTA
>CADCPU010000180.1 GCA_902803365.1 Oscillospiraceae bacterium | reverse complement strand
TCAACACCGGCAATACGAGCCATTTCTGTACCTCCATTTGAACAGTAAAAATGTTAATTATTTATATATCGACACGCAGCGTAAGGAACTTTCGGGTTAGGAAAGCAGCCGCCCCTACATGAACGTGTAATATCCTAAATAAAATGTTTTGTTGTTGTTTTTAACAAGTCGGGTCAGGACTTGTCTCGACTTTAACGGAACAGGGCTAAATCTGTTCACAGTCGAATAATCTTAAGATAAGCTTAGCCCTGCTTCTGCTTATGCTTAGGATCGGAGCAAATGATCATGACTTTACCGTGACGGCGAATAACCTTGCACTTTTCGCACATAGGCTTTACTGATGGTCTAACCTTCATTTTTTACCTCCTGCTTTTTCTCAACGCAAACTTAGCGCCTTTTACGCGCATGCTAATATATTGTAGCAGAAAACTTTTTAAATGCAAGAACTTTTTTCGGAACTTGAAAAAATGTTCAAAAGATAAGCAAAGCCGCCATTACGGGCGGCCTTGGACTTAGTTCTTAGCTCTCCAAGTGATTCTTCCTCTGGAAAGGTCATATGGTGAAAGTTCCATTGTTACCTTATCACCCGGAAGGATCTTGATATAGTTCTGGCGAAGCTTACCGGAGATGTGAGCCAATACCTCATATCCGTTCTCAAGCTTAACCTTGAACATTGCGTTAGGTAATGCGTCTACTACGATACCCTCTACCTCGATTACATCCTCTTTTGACATTTTAATCCTCCTCAAAAGTTGTCATTTCCGGTCCGTTGTCCGTTATTATGATCGTATTTTCATAGTGTGCGGCAGGCTTGCCGTCAGCCGTTACTATTGTCCACTCATCGTCGCACAGCAGGACTTTCTCGGTTCCCATGTTGATCATAGGTTCAACACAGAATGCCATGCCCTTCTGGATCCTCGGGCCTCTGCCCGCTTTGCCGAAGTTCGGTACGTCAGGATCCTGGTGCATTTCTCTTCCGATACCGTGTCCCGTAAGGACTCTTACTACTCCGTATCCGAAGGACTCTGCGTATTCCTGTACGGCGTGGCTTATGTCACCGATGCGGTTACCGATCTTTACCTGCTCGAAGCCCTTGAAGAATGCTTCCTTCGTGCGCTCTACGAGAAGTCTTGTCTCTTCGTCAACATTACCGATCAGGAATGTCCTTGCCGCGTCTCCGCAATATCCGTCGAGAGATGCGACTACGTCACATGTGACTATGTCGCCGTCCTGAAGGATGATGTCGTTTGTCGGAATGCCGTGAACGACCTCATCGTTGACCGAAGTGCAGATAGCGCACGGGAACGGCGGATTGCCATATCCTACGCACGGAGCCGTTCCGCCCGCTTCCTTGATGATCTTCTGAGCGAGATCGTCAAGTTCCAGTGTGGATACGCCCGGCTTAGCGGCCTTCTCGAGTTCCTTTAAGATCTTGGCAACAAGCTTACCTGCTGCTCTCATCTTTTCCAATTCGTAATCGGATAAAATCTCAACCATTGAGGATACCTCTTATCAGATAAGACCCTTTGCCTTAAGGCCGGTCTCGAGCTGCTCGCGGCAGATGTCAGGATTCTTGTTGTTGTCGCCTTCGATGATGATGCCCTTCTTGTCGTAGAAATCGATCAAAGGCTGTGTGTTCTTATAGTATGTCTTAAGTCTTGCTTCAACTGTCTCAGGCTTATCGTCGTCTCTCTGAACAACGTTGCCGCCGCATGCATCGCAAACACCCTCAACCTTTGTAGGTCTGAATGTTACGTTGTAGCTCTCGCCGCACTTCTCGCAGACTCTTCTGCCGGATACTCTTCCCTTGATAGTCTCGTCATCAACGATGATGGAGAGAACTGCATCAATGGATTCACCCTTCTTGGAGAGCATCTCGTCGAGTGCCTCAGCCTGAGCGATAGTCCTGGGGAAACCGTCAAGGATATAGCCCTTCTTGCAATCGTCCTGAGAAAGTCTGTCCTCAACCATTGATACTGTGAGGCTGTCAGGTACGAGCTGGCCCTTGTCGATATAGCCCTTTGCTTCGATTCCGAGAGGTGTACCGCCCTTGATGTTCGCACGGAAGATGTCACCCGTGGAGATATGAGCGAGATTGTACTTCTCACGAAGATATGTTGCCGATGTTCCCTTACCGGAACCCGGTGCACCGAGAATAATAAGTTTCATAATATGTACTTCCATTCTTTGTAAATGTCAAACGCTTGTATTATAAACTCATTTTCTCAGATTTTCACCTCTTTTCGAAAATAACTGTCATTATGAACAAAAACCGCTCCCATACGGCTGCCCTAAAGTGCCGTCCTGCCTTGTTTTCAAAAAAATTGTTCAGCCCTTTTGCCTTGTGATATCATCGAAATTGGGGTTTGTATATCACTTTTATTAAGGAGGTTTATATGAAACAAAGTTTCAAAACACGACTTTCAGCGACAGTCACAATGGCTTCGCTGGTAGCAGGACTGTTCTCAGGTACAGTCTTTGCAGACAACTTTGAGACCAATTACAATCTCTGGGTCGACGGTGTCAGGGTAACATCAGCAAACAAAGATGATGTCCTTGACGACAACAAGGTCAGCTATGATGCTGAAAACAACGTACTGACGTTCGATGACGCTACGCTCACCAAACAATCCGGAAGTGCATTTATCTATGCGGTAATGTCTGATGAGCTCACGATCACAGGTAAGATCACAGTTAAAGGTGCTTTAAGTGAAAATATTAGTGCCGGTATCTATAACGGAGGCAGTATAACTCTTTCAGATGCCGATATTGATTTTTCAGGTGTTTCCTATGGCGTTTTCTCTTACTCTGATATAAATGTCATCGATTCCAAGATCTGTTTGAGCGACAATAATTATTGTGGAATAGCATCAAACGGTATCCTTACAATATCAGGTAAGGATGCGCAGATCGATATCTCCAAATGCAAAAACGGTCTCGTATCAAAGTCACTCGAGATCAAGGAATCGGCTAAAGTATCCGTATCTGCATATGATGTATGCTGCATGGGTTCTTCCTTCACGCTTAATAATTCTTCATTTACTGCATCAGATGCAGCGTACGGTATCCAGGCCAATACAGTACTTGTATCCGGAAAGGATTCCGTACTTGATATCAATGCATGGGCAAAGGGTATCAAGGGCGAGACCGTTACCATAAGCGCAGGAAAAACGACTATCGATGCTACATTAGAAGCAAAGGGAGAAAGCAATAACGACTTCCCTCTGGCAGGTATCCATGCAACAAAATCTCTTTTCATCTCCTACCCTGACACTGTTGTAGAAGCAAAGGGCAAGGATGTGGGACTTGCTGCAGATGAGTACCTCAAGATCGAGAACAGTAAGGTCAAAGCTTCAGGAACCAAATATGCAATCGCTTCTGATGCTGATCTGTATATTATAGGTAATAAGACAGAGGTCATCGCTGACAGTGAGAAGATCACAGATGATCTCGGCAGTGCGATCTTAGGTTCCGATTGCCTTACGATCCAGGGAGATCTCGAGATCAAATCACCTGAAAACGGCTCTGTCTTAAAGACCGAATCACTTTACTACATAGTCGAAGGCGACGGTAAGACACCGGCGATCCATGTAGTAGTAAATGCTCATAAGCTTACATTCGTTCCTGCTACCGAGCCTACTTTGGATAAGCCGGGTAATAAGGAACACTACAAGTGCGACGACTGCGATGACATCTTCGCAGATCCTGCAGGCGAGAAGCGCATCGATAAGGACAGTGTCGTTATCCCTAAGCTCACTCCAACAGCAACACCTGCTCCTACAAGCACTCCTGTAGCTACAGCAACTCCGATCGCAACCCCCACATCGGTACCTGTTCCTACAACGGCTAAGCCAACTGCAACTCCTACGCCTACAACTGCTCCTGCTGACTCAAAGGCTCAGATCATGGACTTTGTAAAGCGTATCTATATCTATGTACTCGACCGTGAGCCTGAAGAAGAGGGCGCAGCTTTCTGGTCCGATGAGCTCTGGAACTTCCGCCGCACAGGTGCCGAAGTCGCTCAGGGATTCATCTTCAGCCCTGAATTCGAAGCACGTAACACAACAGACGAGCAGTTCGTCGAGATCCTCTACAAGACATTCTTCGGACGTGATCCTGAGGATGAAGGCATGGCATTCTGGCTCAACCAGCTCAAGACGGGCGCTATGGACAGAGTAACAGTCGCAAACGGCTTTATCTATTCACAGGAATGGGCTGACACATGCGCATCCTACGGAATCCGTTCAGGCGGAGACTTAAAGCCGACCGGCGCAATCGCTCCTACGGAACTTACTTATGCATTTGTCGAGAGAATGTACACAACGGCACTCGACCGCGGATATGACGGAGAAGGCCGCGCTTACTGGGCATCTGCTCTTGCAAACTTCGAGGTTACAGGCGAGTCAGTCGGTGCATTCTTCTTCCTCTCTGATGAGATGGTAGGATATAACCTCTCCAACAAGGATTACCTCGATCGCCTCTACAAGACATTCATGGATCGTGAGCCTGATGAAAAAGGCGCTGCTTACTGGATCAGCGTTCTTGAGTCCGGCACATCCCGCACGGATGTAGTCCTTGGTTTCACAAGAAGCCCTGAGTTCACACAGAAGTGCGTTGAAGCAAGGATCCTTCCTTACTGATAACTATTGAAGTTACAAACAACTGTCGCCCGAGCATGATTGCCCGGGCGATTTTTTATGCTGCAAAATATACTCAACATTGCGCGAATCGTTACTCGTTTGTCTTTCAGGAAACATTACAGTACAAAACAGCGATTTGGGCATTCTGTACTGTAATCTTGAGCGGTTTTTTCTCAATCTCGCCTGTGATTACAGTACAAATAGCGGATTCTTACCATTTGTACTGTAATCTTTCCTTTTCGAACTCGAAAAGCGCATACTCAAAACGTTTTTTCTCTCGAAAAGTATGCGCAGGCTTCTTTAGTCGCAGACCACCGTCAAAAACCACCACTGAAAAACAAGCATAAAAGAAGGGGTCATCCCGCGATCGGGACAACCCCTTGTTGTTACTTTACCGTCCTTGAGATCAATCAAGGAAGCCTTTGTAGTTCTTTACTACGAGCTGGCTCTCGATCTGTACAACGAGATCGTTAGCAACACCCGTAAGGATGAGTACTGAAGTACCTGCGAACCAAACATTAGGCATGCTTACGAAGTTAGCTACCAAAGTAGGAACCAAAACGATGATCGAAAGGAAGAGAGCGTCTACCCAGTTCAATCTGCTTACTGTTCCGACAATGAAGTCCTTCGTAGGACGACCCGGTCTGATACCCGGGATAAAACCGCCGTTCTTCTGAATGCTGTTCGAGATTTCAATCGGGTTGAACTGAATAGCAGAATAGAAGAATGTGAATGCGATGATCAAGAAGAAGTATGCTACGTAGTACCAAGGGCTCGTGCTGAAGTTCTTGAACCAGTTAACGACAACGTTGTCGTACTTGTAGAAGATAAATGTAACGAGCATGTTCGGTATGGACAGGATAGTCATCGCGAAGATAACCGGCATAACACCCGATTGGTTAACCTTGATCGGGATGTATGAGCTCTGTCCGCCGTAGAGCTTTCTTCCGACAGTCTTCTTGGAATACTGTACCGGGATCCTTCTCTCAGCATTCTGTACATAAAGTACGAAGATGATGAGGATGATGGATACTGCTGTGATAGCAAGGAATACAAGAATTCCGACTGTGATTCCGAGAGCGTTGTTTGTGATCTTACCGCTTAATGTAGCACAGTAGTCAAATGCAGCCTTAGACATGGAAGGAAGTCTCGAAACGATACCAGCAAAGATGATGAGTGATACACCGTTACCGATACCGAATTCGTTGATTCTCTCACCGAGCCATACGATGAAGCATGTGCCTGCCGTGAAGGCGAGAACTATCAAAACAGCGTTCAAAGGCTTAGGGAGTACGTCTGTCATTGCAGATCTGGTTGAGTATGTGAATACTGCAGACTGCAAGAGTGCAAGGCCGATAGCAGAGAATCTTGTGATCTTCTGCATTTTCTTCTTGCCGGCCTCACCGTCCTTGGCCATATCCTGAAGTGACGGGAATATAACCGTCAACAACTGGATAATGATGGAAGCATTGATGTACGGTGTGATACCGAGGGCGAATATCGTTGCCGAATAAAGTCCGCCGCCGGAGACGATGTCCATCATGCTACCAAGCTGACCCCAAGACTTAACGAGGTCTGAGAAGACCGTTCTGTCAAGTCCCGGAGCAGGAATAAGTCCGCCAAGCTGATAGATTCCTAAGATCAGGATGGTAAATAAGATCTTCTTGCGCAATTCCGGAAGACGGAATGCATTTAACAAGGTGTCAAAGATACCCTTCATGATCAAACCTCCTCAGCCGTTCCACCAGCCTTCTCGATTTTTTCCTTGGCGGAAGCTGTGAACTTAACAGCCTTAACTGTCAACTTCTTTGTGAGCTCGCCATTTCCGAGAATCTTGATACCGTCGTTAACCTTAGGAAGAGAAATGATACCTGCATCTCTCAAGATCTCTGCAGAAACCTCTGCACCGTTATCGAACTTCTCAAGATCTCCGATATTAACCTCAACATACTGAGGAGCAAAGCGCTTATTGTTGAAACCTCTCTTAGGCATACGTCTGTAAAGAGGCATCTGGCCACCCTCGAAACCAGGGCGAACACCACCGCCGGAACGAGCATTCTGTCCCTTGTGTCCGCGACCTGCAGTCTTTCCGTTTCCGGATCCTGCACCGCGGCCCTTGCGGTAAGGAGCGGCATTATTGCCGGAAGTCATCTCATTGAGCTTCATTAATCTGTACCTCCATTAAACTTCTTCAAAAGTTACAAGATGAGCAACGCGCTTGATCATTCCTCTGATAGCGGAATCATCATTCTTCTCAACTGTCTGGCCGATCTTGTGAAGGCCGAGAGCTGCTACTGTTGCTGACTGAACTTTAGTTGCCTTGTTGGTACTCTTTACCAAAGTAACTTTTAACTTTCCCATGATAAGAGACCTCCTTAACGAATTTCTTCAATGGACTTACCACGAATGCGTGCAACCTTTTCGATTGACTTGAGACCCTTAAGGCCTTCCAATGTGGCATTTACCATGTTGTTAGGGTTGTTTGTGCCGAGTGACTTTGTACGGATATCTGTGATACCTGCAAGCTCGCATACGCTACGAACAGGACCACCGGCGATAACACCAGTACCGCCTGCAGCAGGCTTCATGATGATCTTGCCTGCGCCGTAAAGTCCGACTGTCTCATGAGGGATCGTGCCGTTTACTACAGGAACCTCAATGATGTTCTTCTTAGCTTCTTCGATTCCCTTGCGGATAGCATCCGGAACCTCAGCAGCCTTTCCGATACCCTTACCTACGTGACCGTTTCCGTCGCCGACGATAACGAGAGCAGCAAAGCGCATGTTTCTACCACCCTTAACCGTCTTGGAAACACGTCTGATATGGATAACCTTTTCTGTCAATTCCATATTGTTAGAATCAAAACCCATATTGTTATTTCCTCCTGATTAGAATGAGAGACCAGCTTCACGAGCTGCCTCAGCCAAAGCTGCTACTCTGCCGTGATATACATATCCAC
>CADCPU010000179.1 GCA_902803365.1 Oscillospiraceae bacterium | reverse complement strand
GCGTATCGTTCCTGGTCAGATCAAGAACTTCTATTCCATCAACTGCCTCTTGCAGCAGGAGTTCGTAAAGTCTGAGAACGGTGCTTCTGTTGAGGCTTACATCGCTGATACAGCTAAGGCTCTCGGCTGCGAGATCTCCATCGCTCGTTTCACAAGATTCGGTATGGGTGAAGGCCTTGAGAAGAAGGAAGACGACTTTGCTGCTGAGGTTATGAAGCAGGCAGGTCTCTGATCTCCGAACTATATGAATCATCAAACTGTCGGATCATTTGATCCGGCAGTTTTTTGTTGTCGAAAATACTTGATATGTTATAATTTCATATGTGTGATTTTATTGATCACAGAATTATTTAATGTTTGTGGAGGTTGTTTATGAGTAAGAAATCTTCGAGTTTCTTATCAGTCTTTCTTTGCTTGCTTATGATCTTTTCGATCTTTGGTATGATGCCGGGAGATCTTTTGGCGGCTGAAGAGGCAGTATGTGTTGATGAAGTAATCGTTAACACTACTATGCTCGCTGAAGATGAAAATGTCTGTGGATTTGAAAGTCAGTATTATTACTACATTTCCACTCTCGATCTGAGACATGATTCATCTACCGGCGAGCAGATCGATTACAGTATTGAATCGCAATTCAGGTTTGAGGGCAACAAGACCTATTACCAGAAGTTCAGAGTTGATCTTTACAGACCTGCTGTTGACAGTTTTTCCGAGAACGCCGTTATTATCTTTAACGGTGTACGATTGACCGGTCCTTACATTGAAGCAGACAGCAGACATATCATATTTGATTATACCTATACTACTCCTTCGGTTTTTAACAGACCGCTGAGGATAAATTCTGATATCCCTGCTGAAGGATTAACTCTGTCTGATAATGTTACCGTCGCATATCTTGATAATTCATATAATCCTGTCGATTTGGATGTGGTTTCTGTTGAATGGACTTATTATGATCCTTCCGAGTGCGTTTATAAGTCTTATGTGCCGGGTACCATATGTGAATTAGGTAAGTCGTTTAAGTTGCATTTCAGGGTTAAAGCTCCTGAGGGGATGGTATTTGCGAACGGTTATTATCTTGATTTCACTTTTAACGGTGAAGCTAAAAAAAGTTCCAAAGTGGAAGTCAGCAGACCTCAATTTGATGCTGAACACAGTTATGCAGATTTTTATGTTACTCTCCGTACAGGATTCAAGTATTCTCCTGCAGAAGCTCTGGTCGGAACTATCTATGAGGGTGCCTATGACATCTATTGGAATGCAGACAGCTATGCTCACAATGACGGCTATATAATGTATGATGATCTTGAGGAGCGCAGGAACACTTTTTATGGTGACATGAACATTGTTGATGCACGTGCTCTGAATAAATTCACCAGAGTATATGACCTTAGTTTATCAGGATGCGCTTTAAAGAATGACATAGTATTGACTGAGGAAGATTATCCGAGTCTCGAAAGACTGACGCTTGGCAATTCGCAGTCGGAACTTGACAGTCTTAAGTGTAAGATCGACCTGTCTCGCCTGTATTACATTGACGCCGGTTATGGAAAGCTTTCCGAACTCGATGTAACAGGTTGCGATATGCTGGGCAACGTTATCTGTAATGCAAATCTTTTTGATTCTGTTGATCTCGGAGAAAAGGAATGGCTGAATATCCTTGACTGCAGCGGTAACATCGGCGATCTTAAATATGTTGATATTAGCGGTTGTCCTTATCTTCTTGATTGCTATAACAATGGTACTCATACACAGGAAGAGGCTGAATGTGCTGACGGTACTACGAAGACTTGTGATCTTTATAAGATCGATGATGAGAACTATCTTAAGATCGATTCCGACGTAAAGATCGTTACAGGAAAAGTTAAGGTTGAAGTTTCCGTAGATCCTGCCGATGCAGGTACGGTAACAGGTTCTGGCGAGTATTCTTACGGTGAGGATGTTAAGGTTACATGTAAGGCCGGCAACGGTTATGAATTATCTTATTGGCAACTTGGAGAAGAGAAGATCACTGATGATGTCTTAATGTTCAATACAGCTGACCAGGCTTCACCGGTTACAGTCGTTGCCCATCTCGAGAAGAAGGCAATTCCTACGCCTACCGTTACACAAGCGCCTACTGCAACACCAACTTCAACGCCAACAGTAACACCGACAACTGCTCCTACGACAGCTCCGACAACAACACCTACGGTCGAGCCTACCGTTGAGCCAACGGTTGAACCTACTCTTGCCCCTCCGATCACTGCTACGGATGTACCTACGCCTACCTCAGCTCCTCAAGAAGGCAGAGCTGATGAAAAGATAAGAGAGTTCGTAGACAGGATCTATAAGTACGTACTTGACCGTGAACCTGAAGCTGAGGGTGCTGCTTTCTGGATCGATGAACTCTGGAACTTCCGCCGTACCGGCGCCGAGGTAGCTCAGGGATTTATCTTCAGTCCTGAGTTTGAGAACAGAAATACTTCCGATAAGGATTTTATAACGATCCTTTACAGGACTTTCTTCGGACGTGACCCTGAAGACGCAGGATTGAACTTCTGGCTCGGTCAGCTCTCGTCAGGAGCTATGGATCGTGTTGCAGTAGCAAACGGATTTATCTATTCCCAGGAATGGGCTGATACTTGCGCAGTATACGGTATCCGTTCCGGAGGCGATATCAAGACTGTATTTGATATCGCTCCTACTGATCTGACATATGCTTTTGTAGATCGTTTGTATAGTACTGCCCTCGGACGCGAACCTGACAAGGCAGGCCGTGATTATTGGGCAAAGGAACTCTCGAATTTCGACACAACAGGTGAGCAGGCAGGTGCTTCTTTCTTCCTTTGTGATGAGATGAATGATTTCTGCCTTTCCGATGAGGAATTCCTTTTAAGACTCTATGCAACATTCATGGATCGAGAGCCTGAT
>CADCPU010000178.1 GCA_902803365.1 Oscillospiraceae bacterium | reverse complement strand
CTTTTGTCATTCCATTATTCGGTTCTGAGATCGCGCCCAGTGATCTATAGATTTCAAATTTGTGTTGCATGGTTTTCTCCTCATTTCCTGTTTGTTATTTCCATAAAGACATCCGTAGCATTACGGTCATATTCCTTGAAGCCGCACTCCTCATAAACATGGATCGCACGCGGGTTATCCACATACACTTCAAGGATTATCCTTCTAAATCCGCCTTCATTGAAACCGTATTCCACCATCCTCTTAAGGGCCTCTTTACCATAGCCTTTGTTCTGCTTATCCGCAGTGATGACTATGCCCCACTCGGCTTCATCGCCTTTCATGTTAAAGAATTCGCCGTTACCGATGAACTCTCCCGTTTCCTTTTCGATCATCGAAAACATCATGGCGTCATTATCGAGCTTATCCTTCATATAATCCCATTCTTCCTCTTCGGTATAAGGCTCGCGTCTGTCACTTATGTACTTCGCCACATTATCTATGTCATTGACCATCTTAAGATAGTCGGGTATCAGTTCCATCATTGGCCTGATAAATATGATCCTCTCAGATTCAAATACCTGTTCCATTTGCTTCCTTCTTCTCTCCGCAGCACTTCTCAAGCATCTCTCTTGCCCAGAAATACTGCCCTTTATCTTCAAATTCTCTGTAATACACCTCTATCATCATCGTCAGATACAAGATGATATCATACCAGCGCAATCTTATCGATTCATCTTCCGAGAAAGAGGTCTGTCCAAAGCCTTCCAGGAAATGTTTACCCCTGTTATGCATCCTGAAGCGATCATCCATAATCGGTTCGCCCCATAACGCTCTTTCCCAATCGATTATCCCGGACACGTGACCGTCCTTTACGAATACATTGCCTTCCCACATATCCCAATGAACCAGAGATGCACTGTTGACCGCTTCAAAAGCTGCCCTGTCCTTCTCCAATCTATCGATAAAAGTCTGTCCGTCATACAAAATATCAATGTCTCTGCACTTCGCATCGGAGATCAGGTTTTCGAGCATATGCTTCACAAAGCCAAACAGAGTGTCATATCTCTTATCTTCTCCCAGAAAACCGAACTCAGTATTTTTGACCTCTGACAATTCTCGCGATATCCTTCCGATCTCGGTATCTATCACGGCGATATCTTCTTCGGACATATCTGCTCTTACCCCGGCGAGATTATCCCCTGTGAGCTTCTCCATAAAGAAATAGTGCCCATCGCATACAGTGTTACCGGTATCATAATAATATATGTCAGCAACCTTGAACGAGCAGTTCTCCGAGACCAACTTCATGGCATTGATCTCTGCCAGCATCAAGTTGACTTCGTTGGAGGTATTGCCCATTCTGTCCTTCGCAGCGATCTTCAATATGCTCTCACTTCCGTCATCAAAAGAGATATCATATGTAACATTGCACATTCCCTCGGTAAGTTCTTTGATGTCTTTTATCTGCTTATTCGGGAAGGCCTTCTGAGCCATTTTCGTAATCGTTTCCTTGGATTGTCTGTTTTTAGTTATAGCCATTATCCGATCTCCAATACAAATCACGATCCATCCTGCGAACAACAATAAAATTATAACATCACGCATATATAAGATGTTGCGAATAATTAATAAAATAATATTGATAAATAAGTTGTAATGATAGTGCAAACTTGTCATGCGGAGAACAACATATGCTTGAAAACGGGATAAGCGAGTTCTCCCTTTTTTCGCTGCCTCACATCATATTTTGGACTATGTATATTGATCAACTCTCTATTGCGTTTAAGATCGGCTCCAGAGTGCCAAAATCAATAAAATACACCTGCTTATTATATGTCTCGATCATTGCGCGGATCTCAGCTGTCTTCTCTTCTTCAGGAACACTGAGCGCTTTCTTACAGACCAGACTCATCATTGATCTGTGCATGAAATTCAGCTTTGAATAATCGATACCGCCGCGCAGATGGAAGATATTTGCTTTTTCGAAAAGTTCCGGTGTTAACTGAGATCTCATCTTCATTCTGATATTCTCAACATTCAACTTATCCGTAGGATCAGCCAATCCGACCGTAGCGATAATGATCTTCTTATCCTCTGTGTAGGTCAGGTTCTTCAGCGTTTTCTTCATTCCTTCGACTCCGCCTGCATACAATCCGCCCAGATAAATAACCGTATTATAATCGTTTATATTCTTAACGTCCTTATATGACTTGGCCTCGATCCCCGTCTTCTTTGCCAATTCTTCCGCATATTGTTTTGTCGTACCATAACAAGATCCATAGATGATCAAGCTGCTCATAACTGCTCCCCCTCATTCGCTCTGAGATTTTTCTCTATTTGGATAATGGTCTTGATCGTAGTATTTATATCCTTGTCCGATACACCCTCGAACATCTTCGTCATTATCGCTACGCTCGCATCGTTATTCTCCTCACAGAATCTCCTGCACTTATCGGTAAGAATGATACGCTGCTTTCTCTTATCAGAATCATCTGCTATAAAGGCTATGAAGCCCTTCTTCTCGAGTTTGAGCAAGATCTGCTTCACATTCTGATGCGAACTTCCGAGCACATCCGACAACTCTCTCAGCGTAGGAGGTTCCTTACACATGTTGATGCAGATGATCGCAAAGAACTGTTTCCAGCTGATCTCTTGCATCATGTTATCCGCCAATGCCTGAAAACGATTCTCGAAAGCACTTATAAGGCCCAGCAGATAGTAATTCGGCGGGATCTCCGAGAAATCTACCTTACCGCTGTTAATAACTTCTTCTATTATCATATCCATCACCTCATACAGGTAATATATTACCTTCATTGACTACAAGGTAACATATTACCTACATTTGGTCAATATGCATTTTTCACTCATGCGGACCCGCCGGCGGTTATTCTTTTATCATCATATAGCGATCGCCGTCGTCTCTGAATATCTTGTATCCAAGCCTCTCATATAAACGGAAAGCATTCGTATT
>CADCPU010000177.1 GCA_902803365.1 Oscillospiraceae bacterium | reverse complement strand
TCTTACGAGTCCAAGGACTCCTGGGCTGACAAGATCTACGGCATCCCGGGCGACCGCGTTGAGAAGATCCCTGACGAGACACGCGGCAGCATCCTGACAGTCAACTACTACGACAGCAACGACGGCGTGTGCCGCACCGCTTTCGCATCCGTCAGCGGACAGGTCCACGAGTGCCGCCGGCACAGTGTCGAAAACGCCTGGAAGTTCATCTCGCAGTTCACGCTGTGATGTGACTTGGGTCCCGTTTCTCATATATGAATATTTGGTGCAAGGGAAGTCGCTTTTCTTGCACCTTTTTTCTATATGGGAAGTCGGTACATAAATTTTCCTACCGCTGTAGACCAACGCAAGGGAAGTGCTATAATAGGAAACTGAAAATAGAAGGAGGGACATGTGATGTACCGTAAGAAGTTGGTTGCAGCCGTTCTTGTAGCGCTTATGGCGACGAGTGCGGCTTGTCAGAGAGAAACTAAGAAGGACAAGAAAGACAAGGACGAAGAAGAGACGACTGTCGAGGTGACAGAGACCGAGGAGACGACCGAAGAGACTACTGAGGCAACGACCGAGGAGACGACCGAGGCGACGACTACTGAGCCGACGGAGCCTGAGAAGAGTCAGGAGGAGCTTCTTACAGAAGAGCTCATGAAGATCTGTAAGGAAGAGGGCGTCGCAACGATCGGTCATTTTGACAGCAGCGTTTTCGAAAAACAGGATAATCAGGTAGGCGGAACGAAGTACTACCAGAAGTGTAAGTACAGCGAGAAGGGCGTGCTCTTTGCACGTATCGACGAGTTCTTTGGCGAGGGCGAGTTCGGAATGCTCGTTGTCGTAAATCAGGACGAGGGCATTGTTGCAAGACTGTACGGATTTACAGATGATGCAAAAGAAGTTACGGAACTCGGCCGCGAGCCTCTTAATATAAAGCTTGATGACATCACGATCGGAATGCAGGAAGACCCTTGGTATTCGTGCAACCGCAATACGTATGCTTTCGTAGTTGAGGAAGAGGAAGACGGCTTTGTGCTGATCGTTAATGAGAAGGTCATCGGTTATGACACGGACGATCAGAAGGTGCTCATCTATGCGATCGACGATCAGGGCATCACGAGCCTTGGCGGAGCAAAGGCTGCTGCGCATATCTTTGTAGGCGGTGAGATCCCGGGCGAAGACAGCGGAATATCCTTTGTCGAGTTTGACGAGAAGGGCGAGCGTGCCGGTGACTGGCAGAATTTGACCTGGGATGACGGCGTTAAGACATTTAACGAATCTCTCGAGAGCAATGGCGTTAAGAAATACGGCCTGGACGCAGGTTTCCATACCGCTCATAACGAGACCAGGGGAGAGAACTATTATCTGATCCCGCTCGAAGAGGCTGATTTTGTTATTCAGGCACAGAGCGAGTGCGAAAACGTTGAGGCTATGCTTGAGGTCGATGCACCTACGCTCGATATCAAGGATCAGAGCAAGGACATGAAGCTCTACGACAGCCTGAGAACGGGTCCTGTCGCAGATGCGGGCGATACGGATAAGACAGAGCCGACTGAGCCTGTACCGACAGAAACAACAGCGGTTGCAACAAATTCGAACTTTGCAGAGAACGAGGCGCTCTATGCTCCTGTTCTCGGAGTGCTCAGCAACCTGGTAACAAGCGGTGAGCGTTACCTTGAAGATGACAAGATCCCTGCTGAGTTTACGTTCGGCAAGCAGTGCCCTAACGGTATCTTCTTTGAAGAGAGCGGATACAGTTATTGGTTTGATGATATCGATGCGGACGGAACGGCGGAGCTTTTTGTCGGAAGCTTCCTTTTTGATATGGATATGAATCCTTCAGGCAATTTCGTAAACTATCTCGTTACGAAGACGGACAGCGGATTTAAGTTCGTTGCGCAAGGATGGGTAAGGAGCTTCTTGGGCTACGTCGGTAACGGATATTTTGCACATGAAGGTTCAGGCGGAGCTGCCCAGCACTATAATGCGATCTACCACTATGACGGAGAATCCAAGGAACTCATCACGGATGTTGAGCTCATTACGGATTACATCAGTGAGAACGAGAAAGTCCTCTCGGCTTATGTTGAGGGTGTAGAGCATCCTTCGGCAGGCGGCTATAAGGATGATCCGAATGCACTTCACGGTGACGATGCTCAGGCAAAGTGGGATGAGGAAGAATCCCATATCAAGGGTCTCCCGATGCCTTGGGCCGGTATCGAGAAAAAGAGCCTGGCGGAATTCCAGGCTCCGATCGCGTGATCTGATCAAGTGATTTAATTAAGTAATATCGTAGATGCGCTGTGACATGCGTTTTTCGAACTCGTTGACAGGCAGAGGCTTGTCATAGAAATAGCCTTGGGCATGTCCGCAGTTGTTCGCTTTAAGGATGTCGACCTGATACTTGGTCTCGACGCCCTCGGCGATGCACTCAAGACCCAGGTTCAAAGTAAGAGTTACAACGCTCTTGAACATCAAACGTCTGATGCTGTCAGGGGCATCTTCTTCGGTCGGCAAGAAACTCTTGTCGACCTTTATTACGTTCCAAGGAATATCGCTGATCAGGTTCAGGGAAGAAGCGCCCATACCAAAATCGTCGATCGTGGTTATGAAGCCTTTGTTCCTGAGTGTGGTGACTATGCGCTTCATGTCGTTTAACGTAATGCCGATGGTGGTCTCGGTCAGCTCGATCTCGATGTACTCGTGAGGGATCTTGTACGTATCTACGATCTTCTCGATCGTCATCGGCAGATCGACATTGAGGATGTGCTTTCGAGAGAAATTGACGGAGATGCGGATCGGGTCGCGTCCTTCGTCTATCCAGCGGCGCAGATCCATACAGACACGCTCGAGCATATAAAGGTCGAGCTTGCAGATGTCGTTTGTCTGCTCAAGAGGCGGGATGAACTCGATCGGAGGTACGATCCTGTTGTGCTGGACCCAACGGCAGAGCGCTTCTGCACCGACGAGCTCTCCTGTGTTGACATTGACCTTCGGCT
>CADCPU010000176.1 GCA_902803365.1 Oscillospiraceae bacterium | reverse complement strand
TCACGGGAATGCTTAACCGCCGCGGCTTCGAGAAGAGGATCTCCGACATGTTCGACAAGGACGGCGAGATGTTAAAGCCGATGGCAGTCGTATCCATCGACATGGATGAACTCAAGTATATCAACGATACTTTCGGCCACGAATCCGGTGACGAAGCAATCAAGGAGCTCTCCAAGTGCATCGAGAGCACGCTCGAAGGTTCAGAATTTGTTGCGCGTATGGGCGGCGACGAATTCGAAGCAGTCCTCACATTGTCAGAACCCGGCAGAGTCGGCAAGTTCATCCGTCACGTCCGCGCGAACATCCGCGAAGTGAACCTCGCCAAGAAATATCCGTTTGAACTCAGCGCCTCGATCGGCACGTGCGACGTCACCAACTGGCAGACGCTGACCGACGCCATGAAACAGGCCGACAAGGCGATGTATCTGGAGAAGAAAGCGAAGAAGAAAAACAGGTGATTGTGAATTTACGGGGGCCCGGCGTGGCCCCTTTTTGTTGGGCTGGGTGAGACCTTATAACAAACGCTCGAAAAAAGGGGCAATTATTATAAGAAATCGCATTTTCTTATAATTTTCCGATGGTTTTAGGGCGTTTTATGATAAAAAATTTCTTTGAGCAGCGGGGAAATGCAATTAAAAAGGCTGCCCCACAGTGGAGACAGCCTTTCGCGATGAAAACTATTTTAACCTTACGCTCTCAATGTTGCGCCCAGCTTGCTTTCGAGGTTAGACAGGATCGTGTTGACGAAACCGTCGATGACTTCGGGCTTGAACTCCTCGTCCTTGGGTGTGAAGACGACGCTGAATGCGAGGCTCTTCTTGTTGAGGCCGAGCTGGATGCCTTCGTAGATGTCGAAGAGCTCGATCTTTGTGATGTACTCGCATGAAGCCTTGATCTCTTTCTCGACCTCAGCGCATGTAACGCTCTTGTCCATGACGAAGCAGAAGTCGCGCTTCTCTTCGAGGAACTTCGGGAGCGGGATGAACTTTCTGTCCTTGCCGTAGTACTTGCTTAAGATGCGGAGGTCGATCTCAGCTAAGTAAGCGGGAACTCTCATGTCGAGCTCGTCGCAGATCTCGTAGAGGACCTGGCCCAGGTAGCCGACAACTTCACCGTTGCAGATGACCTTTGCTGTTCTGCCGGGGTGGAGGAATGTCTTTGTATCCTTCTCGTAGTCGAACTCTACGTCGAGTGAATCAGCAATTACGTCAACGAGGCCCTTGAGCGAATAGAAATCTTCATCCTCGCCGAAAACGCCGATGCAGATGGTCTCGCGCTCATCAGGATATTCTGTGAGAGGGAGGCTCTTGGGAAGGAACTTATTGCCCATCTCGTAGATGCGGCCGGAGAGAATTCCGTTCTTCTGGTTACGGGCCATTGCCTTGATCATCTGGGGCGCGAGAGTTGTGCGCATGAGTGACAGGTCAATGTTGATAGGGTTCATGATCTTAATAGCGAATCTCTCGGGAGCGTCCTCAGGGAGCTTCAAAAGATCGAAATCTGAAGGTGAGAAGAAGGAGTAATGAACGCCTTCTGAAGCACCTGCTGCGCAGAGGTCGCGCTTGATCTTGAGCTCTGAACGCTGCTTCAAATTGTATCCGCCGGAAGTAACCTTTGCTGTCGGAATGAATGTAGGTGTGATGTGATCGTAGCCGTACATACGGATGACTTCCTCAGCAACATCCTGATAGGACTCCATGTCTACGCGGTAGCCGGGAATAGCAATTGTAAGCTCGTCGCCGCTCAATTCAGGTGCGAAGTTGAGGTTTGTCAGGATGCGAACGATGTCCTCGTTGGGAACTGTGATTCCGAGTACGCCGTTGACCTTCTTAACGCTGACTGTGAGCTTTCTGGGTTCGATTGAATTTCCTGTGTTCACGTCGAAAGATGTCTTTGAGACCTTACCGCAGCCAAGCTCTTCGATGAGGTGCAGAGCACGCTTCATTGCCATGACTGTTGTGTACTCATCAACGCCCTTGGAGAATCTCATTGAAGAGTCGGAAACCTGACCCAGTGCCTTTGAGCTCTTACGGATGTTGTCGTGAGCGAACTTTGCAGCTTCGAACATTACAGCGTTTGTTGTGTCGAGGATCTCGGAGTTGAGACCGCCCATGATGCCTGCCAAAGCAACAGGCTTAACACCGTCGCAGATGACAAGATTGTCAGATGTAAGTGAGAACTCCTTCTCAT
>CADCPU010000175.1 GCA_902803365.1 Oscillospiraceae bacterium | reverse complement strand
TTTTTCTCGATCCACCCAAGAAACCGCATCAGCTGTTCGTCATATAAGTAGATGCGGAAAGAAAGGATGCAGAATAATGACCGACAAGGAACTCGAACAGATCTACAAAGAAGGTTACAAAGCAGTGTACTGGACGGCTATGTCGTTCCTCAAGAGCGAGGACGATGCCGAAGATATCGTACAGGATGTTTTCGTGACCTTGATAAAGTCATACGAGACCATAAGGGAGAAGAACAAGGTTCTCGCGTGGCTTAAAAAGACTGCTGCCAACAAGTGTCTGGATAAGATCAAGCTCAATAAGACAGACAACGTGGAGGACGAGTTCTTTGACAGTATCGAGGCACTTCCTGAGGACTTCCTTCCCGATTCGATCATCGAGTCGGATGAAGCAAGGGCGATCATCGTTGACATCATCAACAATTCGCTGTCCGAGGATATCAGAAGGACGCTCATCATGTTCTACTTTAACGAGATGAGCACCAAAGAGATATCCGAAGCGCTCGGAGTACCTGCAGGCACTGTCTCATGGAGGATCAATTTTGCGAAAAAAACGATCAAAAAGGAGGTCGAGAAATATGAAGAAAAAAACAAGACAAAGCTCTTCGGTATGGGACTGCCGTTCCTGACCAAACTGTTCATGAAGGAGGCCGAGCAGGTCAGCTTCAAGCCGATGCCAGCTTCCCTCACCAATTTACTTACCAAACCTTCCGCATCTTCACAGGCGCTCTCAAAAGGCGCCGCAAAAAAAATCGCGACTGCCACGACAAAGGCAGCCAAGGAAGGAACAAGTCTTATGCTCAAAAAAGTACTGATCGGCAGTTTGGCGACCATGCTCGCGGGATCTATAGCAGTGGTCACCTTTAAGCAGATAAACAAAGATGACGATAAGCCTAAGGCACCCGAAAAGATCGAGCAGCAGGTGGTCATTAAAGAGACCGCTGCAACAGGTGTCAAGATCATGATCACCTCTGAACCTGCACCAACCACAGCTCCCCTCCCGACTGAACCGGTAAGACCGACGATGAAACTCGACGGACCGATGGCGCAAGCGACTTACGATGCATTGATGGATCTGATCTACTACACCTATTACCCCGGCGATGATGACAGTAAGACTCAATACTTTAATCATTTCACGGATATGTTTGAATGGGCACTCTGTGATATAGACTCGGACGACAAGGAAGAACTTATCATATATCGTCACATCGAAAGTGATAGTGTTTACGATCAATTCGGTTATGGGTACATATATAATTTCGACAGCGAGTCAGGAAAATGGATCCTCGAAGCGCATTGTACTACAGAAACCAGATTCTTTGATAACGGGGTTCTCATCAAGAAAAACATGTTCGGAACTCAAAACCCGGCAGTTGACACATCAGTTCCAACAGTAACAGAAACGGTATTGTCGCTCGATTCCGAGAAAAACAAAGTTACGACATTACAGGAGATCTTATGGTGGACCAGAGATATGTTCACAACGCTACACCCAAACGACGAAGTCCCTGAGGGATTTAATTCGATCGCCGATGGTGAGTATCTCTACATGTTCTTAATCGACGAAGATTTCACCAAATATTTCGGAAATGATTACCGTGAAGAAAAGCTGAATCAGTACATAGGAAGTGCAACAGAGGTCTTCCCGGAATTCATGCCGCTGGATGAAGACTTTATCACGAACTACGTTCAGAACATGCATTACTGATCTAAATCAAGGAGAAAAAATATGAATATCATCAACAGTTTCAAGGACCCCGAGAGGTGGTCTGATTATAATCTTGCGTGCTTTTTTGTCCATCTTATCGTGATCATCATCATGACATTCCTCTTATTCGGCTGCTTCATCTACAATGATCCCGAATATCCCGAGATGTCACGCAAGAACGGCGTAGTAGCTTCGTTCTTTGATAACTTCACCGCACGTGAGGGTGAGGAGCGACTTTTAAGGAAGATCCCTTCCCTGGCATCAGACGAAGAATACGTAAAGACCGACAAGTTCATCGACATCAAGAACGGCGGTCTCTGGCTCACCGAGAGACAGGACGGAATGTTCGGGATCGTATTGATCGGAGCCTGCTTCACAGGCGTAATAATGGTCTTCGTCGGCGCAGGTCCCGTCTTCAGATGGGTAAGACGCATCATCCTCAAACTGACCGCAGCCATGTGGAAATCCTTCATCTTCATCATACCGCTCGGAGTCTGGGGCGCGATCGTAAGCACGATACTCGCAATAGTCGGCTACCTGACGTTTATGCTGACTCCCGTTCTCCTGATCGCCAATCTGGTACTCGGTATCATTCAACTCAAAAGACCGCGCACCGATTCACTCAACGCTGAGGCGGTCGTACTGAACTAAATCACTTGAGATCAGAGGCTTCTTTGGACTTCAAAGGAGCCTCTATTTAATTAGGTCTTTTTATTCGTCAATCTGCGAGTATTTCCTTAAGAACAAAAAACTTAAGACAACAGGAATCTCTCTTCCAGATATCCCATTCACCTGAAGGATCCTTTTTGTGTTCATACAGTTCAAGACCGCAATCAGTAACATATTTACTTCGGCTTTGCGAAAGATCAGTAATCATCCAGAAAAGAATGTCTCTCGCCGTTTTCCTTGTAGGCAATGATCGCATCGAGATCTATGTTTTCGACGCTGCTGAAGATATTAGCCTCAACATACGGATTGTTTTCCTTAAGCTTGGCGATCAGTTCCTTAATCTCAAGTCTTTTGGAAGATCCTGCCTTACTGTCACTGCGCTCGGTGATCTTGCAAGCACAATTCAGGAAATGAAGGTCGCAATGATCCCTCCACTCACAAATATCGTTTTCCTTGATAAGGTACATCGGACGAATGAGCTCCATGCCTTCATAATTCCTGCTCCTGAGCTTGGGCATCATGGTATGTATCTGCCCGCCGTAGAGCATCTCCATCAGGATCGTCTCGATAACGTCGTTATAGTGATGACCAAGTGCTATCTTATTGCAACCGAGTTCGCGCGCCTTGCTGTACAGATACCCTCTTCGCATCCTGGCGCACAGATAACACGTGTTCTTATCCGAATGATCGACGACATCGAAGATCGGGCTCTCAAAAACAGTAACAGGGATCCCGAGAGCATGAGCATTTTGCTCGATAAGATCTCTGTTGGCATTATTATATCCGGGATCCATGATAAGAAAGATCAGATCAAAGTTCACCTTCCTGTGTCTTTGTATCTCTTGAAAAAGCTTAGCCATGAGCATCGAATCTTTTCCGCCGGATATACATACGGCAATCCGATCTCCCTCGCTTA
>CADCPU010000174.1 GCA_902803365.1 Oscillospiraceae bacterium | reverse complement strand
TCTCTGAAATATTCATTCTTGAGCGTATCCGCATCATACTCGGAATGGCCGGTGATGAAGATCTGACGACCGTGAAGATCGGAGATCGCATAGATACCGCACTCATCGGATTCAGAGAGGATCCTTAAGTTCTTGCACTTCTCGACGTCTTCCCTTCTGATCTCGGTATGTCTTGAATGAGGAACATAGAAGACATCGTCAAAGCCTCTGAAGAGCTTGACAGGTCTGTTCCACGTAAGTGTGTGTTCGAAGATACCGAATACCTTCTCGTCCTTGTCGTACTTAGGGATACCGTAGTGGTAGTAAAGACCGGCCTGGGCACCCCAGCAGATATGAAGAGTGGAGTAAACGTGTGTCTTGCTCCATTCCATGATCTCTTTAAGTTCGTCCCAGTATTTTACTTCCTCGAACGGGATCTGCTCGACAGGTGCGCCCGTGATGATCATTCCGTCGTAGTATTTGTCTTTGACCTCATCGAATGTCTGGTAAAACTTCGTAAGGTGCTCTTCCGCAACATGCGTAGGCTGATATGATGCCGTATACATAAGGTCGACTTCGACCTGGATAGGTGTATTTGACAAAGCGCGGAGAAGCTGAGTCTCCGTAACTATTTTATTTGGCATCAAGTTCAGTATGATGATCTTTATCGGTCTTATTTCCTGCTCCAATGCGCGGTTTTCTTCCATAACAAATACACGCTCTTTTTCGAGTATCTGAGCGGCAGGAAGACCATTTGCAATTTTAATAGGCATTTATTTCCCTCTTTTCGAAAACTGATAAACAGATTAATTATTACCTATGAACTCCAGGAGAATGGAATCATTAGGGACACGCGAAGGATCGCATACCGGGATCTTCTCCAGGTGATCTACGAGCTTTCTGGCGCGGTTCAATGCCGAAGACAGATCTGCAAAAGCCTTACCCGTAGTGGAGCGAGCCATAAAGATGCTCGGTTCGATAGTGTTTGAAGACAGCTTCGCCAGTGCTTCCTTAATGTCGTGAAGTGCCATAGGCGCAATTACCAGGCTCTCATAAGCCAGGAATGAATTTATGTGATATGTTGCAGCTGACAGATAGTCAGTGTAATATGCTTCTTCGGATTTTTCGATCATCGGCCAATAGTCGATGGTGGAAAGCGCGTGAGCAGCACGGTGACGGTAGTCTCTTACGATCCTTCTGAGCATTCGGATCTCCTTGCTGTCCATGAGCTTGGTGTCGCAATAGATGTTGCCGTAAGGCATGATGAAGATCTTGATGCAGCTGGAATCATCGATATCGCCCGATACACGCTTATTAAGACCGTGGAGTCCTTCAACTACGAGAACGCCGTCTTCAGGAATGGAGATGGCCTGAGACGCAGGTCTCTCCTCGGATTGCCTCGTGAGGAAATTGAATCTCGGAGGGCAGACAGTCTCGCCTGCGAGGATACGCTTGATATCATCATTTGCGCGCTCGAGGTCCAAAGTCTCGATAGTCTCGAAGTCAGGACGTCCGTCCTTGTCGAAAGTGAGATCGCAGAGCTGATAATAATCATCGAGCGAGAGAAACGCAGCCTTACGTCCGGCCTTGCTCAAGCCCTCTGCGAGGTGCATCGTGAATGTTGTCTTTCCCGAGGATGTAGGACCGGAGATAAATACAGCCCTGATATTCTTGTTGCTGCATGCTTCGCTTATCGCCTCTTTTGTCCTTTCAAGAAACAGTTCCTCGGACTGCCTTATAAAATTCTCGAGTTTCTTGTGTCCGAGACTTTCTTCAAGATCTTCTACTGTGATATCGAGTCTGTCCTGCAATTCAGCCATAATACAACAACTCCCTTGAGATTATTTGCGTCTGACGAAGAACTTGCGGATTATGAACTTGGCGATAAGCCAGTCATATCCGTACTGGACCATCCTATAGATGAGATAGGCAAGTCCGGGAATGACGACAGCGCATATGGCGCAGAGAGCAAAGATGCCCATAACGTGCAATCCGCCTGCGACTACGCCGAAAACGGTAGAGAACGAGCCTGCCGTTTCAACGAATTTTTCCGTATACTTCTCGAGCGTTCCGTTGAGATAATCGATGAGATGTGTCTGAAGATCTCCAGACTGAACAGTCAGCCTCGGAAGGAGATTTGATACGGTAAATCCGACTATAAGCATATGCATATAGAGATTTTCCAATAAAACGAGTAATTTGCCCCACAAGGGCATTCGATAGTATCTGAAGCAGATGAAGGGCTTCATAAGAGCGAGGATGATGAAGATCACGATCTTAAGCGTTCCTGCTCCGCTGAGCATAGGGATCAGCTTGCCCGTAAAATACGTATAGAGGACGAGGGCATCGATAAAAAGGCCATACAAAATAAACAACGTCACGTGACGTCGGTTCTCAAAGTCGGTATCACTCCAAAGCTTACCGAGAAACAGGCCCTCAAGATAATCCATCAAAATCCTCCGGTCATTAATGAAACAAAAGCATTCTACCACAAAATGCCGACTAATTGAACGGCAAGCGTGAAGAATGCGTCAAGTGTGCGTCTTAAAACCTTATCTCAAGCGGAAGGTGCATTCGGTCATCTTCTCGATGATCTTTTTAAGTTTTGCCCAGTCATTTGGGAAGTGCTGACAGGATGTCGAAGACAATGTCTCGTCGTTGTCAAAGTATACTTTGATCTGCCAGATGGACGGATTTGCAGTCGCATGTCCGACGTCATCACATCGGCCGTCGTTATAAGCGATCATCCATTCCAGCATATGCGTCTGAGGGAGATTCTCCTTAAGATAATCCAGCTTATCGGCATTCATGCCCCTCATGAAATTATTATTCCACATGTAACCGTCGTTCCATGTGAGCAGTTCCTTATCAAGATCGAACCTTACCTTAAGGCCTTCACCCGTAGCAGAACTGATAGCCACCTCAAACTGTTTTATATTGGCATACCCTACTTCACTAAGATCTTTGATCATATGCACCCTCACTCTGCATCTGTATGTTCTATCTTTATCGCGAAGATCGAACCCGACTTCGTTCCGATAACGATCGTATTACCGTATACTGCCGGCGACGCCTCAAAGACGATGCCGTCCGACGTCTCCTTTTCGGTTCCGATGAACCTGGACGTCTGTATATGCTTTATTCGCTCACCCGTTTGAGCGTCAACTAGATGTATCTGCCCGAGCGTGTCACCTATTATTATATACCCGTTTCCTTCGCTGTCATAAACATCGACAGGAGAACTGTAGGAATAGATGTTCATATTATAAGTCCACATGGTGTTTCCGGTAGTCTTATCAAACGCCACGAGCTGATTTTTGTGATAGATGCCTTCAGTGCAGCTGAAGGAGAAGATTATGAGGTTCTTGATGCTCCTCTTACCGCAGATCGGATTGCCGAAGCATCCGCCGCTCTGATCCGTATCGGAAGTCTCACCGTTATATGTGTAGCAAGGTGCCGAGCTCTGCCAGATGACTTCTCCCGTAAGGCCGTTAAACTTGTAGATATATGCGGCTCCCGAGTATTCTCCGGTTCCGCCCTGCCCGTCTACTTCGGTACAGGCATATACATAAGGGATCCCATTCTCTTCTTCGATGACCGGAGTTACATCCGTATCATCTCCGAGCTTATACTGCCAGACCATCTGAAGCGTATTAAGATCGAGACACACGAGATTCCAGTCGTTATCACAGAAATATCCGTAACCGCCGTATACCGCGATCGAGCTTTCGACGCCCATGTGATTTCCCTGTGAGTCAGCGAAGATGTACTTGTACTTATCTACCTGAGGAGCAACGGAGACCTCTCCGCCGCTGTAGTTCGTATTGAGAGTGATGGTATAGATCATACCGTTTTCGGAAGGCCACAAGAGCGTATCCGTCATTCCGTCGATCAAAGGAGATGAATCGCACGCACCCCAGTTAAGTCTGTAAGCACTGTCATCAAGTCCGTCGAAGAAATAGATCTGCTTGCCCGTAACAAGAGAGAAGATCCTCATTCCGAATCCGGAGTTACCGTTGTCATCGCACTGTCCGACATAGAGGATCGGATAGCCGCGAGGGTCGACAGCAGGAGTTCCCTTGATCGATGCTCCGACGTTGATCGGATTACGTGTTGCAGTGCCGTCATCAAGATCGAAGAAGTAGACCATTCCGTCAAGTGCAGCGACTATGACCTCTACCAGGTCATCCTTGTCCTTCTTGCTCTCGAAAAGGTTCATCGCTCTTCTCGTGCTAGCATCCCACTTAACGATAATAGGCTGTCCCGTCCAGGCAACGCCCGTCCACTCGAAGTTCATCGTAGATGCAAGTCTTGAGCCGATATCGGAGAATTCCCAGATCTGCTTCAAGTCATTCGGCTCACTTACGACATATCCGAAAGAAGCGCAGTTACGGAAATTATTCCCTCTGAACGTAAGTACACCGGGAATGTTCGTATAAAACAGGGGATCTCCCATATTTATCTTCTGATTTCTGGTGTACTCATTAACGATATTTTCATTTGATGTGATTGTCTGCGTAGTTCCGCGCGTAGAAGGAAGCGAATCCTTCGCGATGTCCTCAGGGATAACAGCCGCATTACCGCCTGCGGATGCAGGGTAAAGGATCGGGTTCTGATAATCCTGGAGAGGCGGGACCGGAGTCGGTGTGGGAGTTGCTACGATAATGTAATCCGTGCTTACCGCATTGACCGTTCCGTCAGGGTCTGCCTTAGCTGACTCCTTGCCCTTAAAATAGACAATTGCAAGCACAGCAGTAAGAACCACCATCAAAATGGTTACGACCACAACAAGCGGCGTAAAACCCTGATAAGGGTCACGCGATGGCTCATGATATGCATTATCAGAATCTATGTACTGATCTTTTCTGTTCATACTCCATACTCATAACTGTTTTGGCAAAAAACTCCCTTAAATATAGCAAATTGTCTATGTATTCTCAATCCTAAGAGCTAAATAATTTGACAAACTTTCTTTATATATCTGATATCTGCATTTGATAAGAATGTCCAAAATGTAACTATTCTTCGTAGAATGTAAAACAATTATAAACTCTATTGATTCACCCTCTATTTAAATGATAGTATTTCACAAACTTTGTGTTAATTTACAGTATTATTTGTCCAGAGAGGTTTGTTTATGAGTGTAAATCTGTTCGTTGCGGGAACCGGCACGGAAGTCGGAAAGTCCTATGTTACCGGCCTTATCATCAAAAAACTGAATTCGCTCGGATGCGCATGCGGTTACTTTAAGGCCACGATGAGTGACAGCGGCGAAGATGCAAAAAGGATCAAGGAAGTATCAGGTATCGCACAGGACGAAGCAACAATGTGCCCATATGTTTACAAGACAGAGGCACTCCCTTATATTGCCGGAAGAGTAGAGAATAATCCGGTATCGCTTGATGTTATCAAAGATGCTTTCGACAAAGTCGGCAAGGATTTTGACTATATCACAATGGAAGGAAGCAGCGGAATCTGCTGCCCTATAAGCGACGAACTCATGCTCGAGGACATCGTCGGAACTTTGGGTCTCCACAGCATCATCGTAGCTGACGCAGGCGTAGGCTGCATCAACAGCGTCGTCCTCACAGCTTCCTACATGATCATGAGAGACATGCACGTTAAGGGCATCATCCTCAACCACTTCGTAGAAGGCGACGAGAACTGTGAAGAAAACCTCAGAATGTGCGAGCTCCTCACAGGCGTTCCTGTTATCGCCAAGGTAAAGGACGGAGACACTGATCTCGATATAGACGAAGATACACTTCTTATGCTCTACGCATAAATGCCTTTATAACATGGAATAATCTTACGGACACCCCGCAGCTGCTGTTGCGGGGTGTTTTTGGTGGTGGTCGTTACATCTGCGCGTTGCCTCTACGCGCCTGCGCAAAACGTTCTTCGCAGGGGTTCGTGAAGGTCATACAGTACAAAAACTTGATTTGGGCATTTTGTACTGTAATTTCCGGCGGTTTGGGGTCAGTTTAATACTTCAGAGGCTTGCGATTACAGTACAAAAATGCGATTTGGATGATCTGTACTGTAATTTTGCCTTCTTGAACTCGAAAAGCGCATACTCGAAACGTTTTTTCTGAGAATCGTACTGTAAAGCCCGC
>CADCPU010000173.1 GCA_902803365.1 Oscillospiraceae bacterium | reverse complement strand
TTTGGCACTCATTTTTATTGAATCTGAATTAAAGCCTCTCTAAATTATCAAAGCCGGCATCAAACAAACGCATTGAGCTTGTCGGCGATGTAGTCGACCTCTTCATCCGTGATACCGTAGTACATAGGGATACTGAGGACGGTACGGCTGATCTCCTCTGCGATAGGGAGTTCACCCTCGGAGATACCGAGATCGGAATATGCTTCCTGAAGATGCATAGGGACAGGGTAATGCTTTACTGTGCCGATTCCATTGTCGTTCAGGTATTTTTCGAGCTCGTCTCTTCTGTCACATCTGATGACATAAACGTGATAGATATGCTTAAAATCGTCATCAGGAAGAAGCGGCAGAGTGATAAGGTCATTCTTGATCTTCTCGGAATAGCGGAGAGCTACATGTCTTCTGTATTCGTTCCACTTATCGAGTTCAGGGAGCTTTACTCTGAGGAAAGCAGCCTGGAGCTCATCAAGACGGCTGTTAACGCCCTTGTAGATGTGGTGATATTTGTAGTCGGAACCGTAGTTACCGATCTGTCTTACTTTGAGAGCCAGTGCTTCATCGTTAGTTACGACGCATCCGCCGTCACCAAGAGCACCGAGGTTCTTGCCAGGATAGAAGCTGAAAGCAGCCGCATCACCGAGACTTCCGACCTTGCGGCCCTTATAGAGGGCACCGTGAGCCTGTGCAGCATCCTCGATGACCTTAAGTCCGTGCTGATCTGCGATCTTTCTGATCGGATCCATATCTGCAGGCCTTCCCTGGAGATGGACTGCGATGATGGCTTTTGTCTTGGAAGTGATCTTCTCCTCGATCTTTGTGACATCGATATTATATGTCTCGATCAAAGGCTCGACGAATACCGGCTTGGCTCCTGCATAAGAAACACCGAGAGCCGTTGCGATAAATGTATTTGAAGGAACGATGACCTCATCGCCTTCACCGATATCCATTGCTCTTAAGATGAGCGTGATGGCATCAAGACCCGTTGCAACGCCGATGCAGAACTTGCTGTCGCAATAGTTTGCGAACTCTTCTTCGAAGAGCTTAAGTTCTTCGCCCTGGATAAAATAGCTGTTGTCCAGGACCTTATTATAGGCAGCATCCAAGCCTGCCCTTATCTCATCATGCATAGGCTTCAATGAAACGAAAGGGATCTTCATATAAATTACTCCTTTATTCCGTTAAATTTGAGAAAATCGTCGTAGTTCCTGATATAGTCAGCTTCATCGTAAAGTTCGGAAGCAAGTACCAAAAGAACTGCATCAGGAGAAAAATCATACATCTCTCTCCACATATTATTTCCGACGTAAAGTCCGAGAGTAGGTCTGTCGAGGACTATGTTCTCCTTCTCCCTGCCGTCATCGAGCAGGATCTTGCAGGAACCCTTGACGCAGACAAGGATCTGTTCGAGACACTTGTGCGCATGGAAACCGCGTCTTACGCCCTCTTTGGTATCATAAAGATAGTAAACGCGCTTGACCTTAAAAGGGTAATCCTTCTGTTCTTCAAGAGCTACCAACTGTCCTCTATCGTCTCCGTGAGACGTAAAATCAAATGTAGTTATCTTCATCTTATACCTCAAATCAAATATAAAACTTAGTATATCACACGGCTCAACCGTTAACTATGAACAAATCCAACAAGTCAGTATGCTCCAAAACCTCGCCGTTATAGTACTTTGTCTCCTTCGAGTAGTTGGTCAAAACGAGGTAATGACCGCTCTGTGGCAATTTTGAAGCATTATCGACCACATCGATCGTTCTCTCCTTGAGCATGAACTGCAGATACTTCGGAGACATACTGTACTTGAAGTTCTCGTCGTCCTTGATGAAATATATCTTGTAATCTTCAGGATATGCCTCGATCTGAGCACAGATAGGGTCGATCTTCGTATGATAATGATCACGATTACGTCTGAGCTGCTCGAGCGCATAGTAATACGAGAAGAAGTTCGCGAAAATGAACACGACCAGAAGTGCTGCTGCCTTCGTCTTCTCACCCTTGAGCGTCGCAATGCTCGTTATGAGCACCAGAGCAAAGATAACGAGGATAACGCAGAGGAACGGAACGATCCTCTCATCGTTGTTGCAGAGCCTGAAAAAGCTTCCGATCAGAGGACTGCAGTAGAGAGAGAAGCCTGCAGGTACCGTCATGAACCTGTACTGGATCAAAAGGCTCGTCGCACCCGTATAGATAAAGCTTACGACTATCCACCAGCGGTACTTGCGTCCTTCCTTAAGGAATATCTTGAACATGAGAACGAAAAGAGGTCCGATCGTGTATTCCATATATCTTGAATATACGATGAGATCCTTACGGCTCGCAGGAAGCGTCATTACAGCGTTCATCGCGAGCATGACAAGGAAAGAACATACGATGAAGAACTCGATGATGAATTCATCAGACAGATCGAGTTTCTTAGCCTTGATCATCTTGATGATCCTTGAGCACAATGAGATGACAGGTATTATCGCAAGACCAAGCGAAGTAATGCCCATGCAGAAGAGCTTGCCTGCAAAAGAATAGACGAACAGCAGGAAGTGATCGAGTACCAACCCGACATACTTCTCAATGATACCGGTAGGCTTACTGGTAAGGTTATTTGTGGCAGAGTTTGCAACACCGTCAGCATGAGCGACAAAGCTGTCCGCAAAGACCTGGATCGCGAACGCGAGAGCCAAACCTGCTACAACCGGAATGAGAAACCAAAGTTTCTTTTTATTCTTAATCAATACAAGGACCAAAGCGATAAAGAATACGACAAAGATTCCGAGTGCACGTTGATGCGTGATATATAGCATGACAAGTACTGCACAGGCTATAGCCGTCTTGACCCAAGAGAATTTCTTGACAAGAGAGATAAAAAGCGCGACAAAGATCCACATGAGCATCGTTATCATGGCCTCAGGCCAGGTCATATGGACGTAGAACAGATTACCGACAAGGAAGTTTGAAGCCAATGCGACCAGCGTGGCCTTGACGCTGTCCTTCTCAAAAAGGATCCTGCAGCAATAGTAAGTGCACAGATATGCCACGCAGATAAATACTATGTTGACACATACGGCAACCTGATAGATATCGGCAAACGAAGAAGACTTCATGATCGTTATAAGCAGCGCAAGTATGATACTGTAGCCGTTACTGAAGTAAGGGGTCTGCTCGCGCAGCGGTTCCCAGTTGATATCGGTAAGGGCGACTGCGTTGCCCCAATAGCCGAACTCGTCATTCATAAGAGCCGTCATATTATCAAAGCCGATATTCTTAGTCATTACAAAGACAAGCAAAGCCAAAGCCAATACGTTCAGTATTACCTCTTTTATGACGTCGCGTCTCTTACTAAGTTCAAGTGTCATCATTTAAAGCCTCATCCGTTTGTTTTCGCGCTTATTGTATCCTTTTACTCTGCGTTTGCAAAGTTAGGGTCAGACAGGAATCCTTCGTTCACCGTCTTAAGTTCACGCATGCATTTCTTGCGTTCGTGCTTGAAAACATACGCGGAGGGGAAATGTGTCAGCTTGTAAGCGCTCTTGACGTAATCTCCCTTTATACTCTTGAATTTAGCCCAATACCTGATGTTTTTCTTGAGTTTCTCGTCAGTAGTCCGTTCATCGACGAGTTCCCATATCTTCTTTCTGTCCGGATCAAGTCTCGAATTGCCCGTAGGAGCCTCTCTTGATATTCCCGATGCAGATTCGTAATAGACAACGTATCTGTCGAGCATCCTGATCCTGATGCCGTCCGCAGTCGCGAGCAGCTGTATATAATCTTCTGCGTACCTGATCTTACCCGTGATCTG
>CADCPU010000172.1 GCA_902803365.1 Oscillospiraceae bacterium | reverse complement strand
ATCGAGATCGGGCAGCACTGTCTCATGAATGCTTTCCAGCTCGACATGATGTTCAGTGACGGGACTCCGATGGACCCGATGTTCCCGAACGGCGTCACGGGATGGATGGCGCAGGAGATCGCGAGACGGAACGCAGGCTGATCTGACAAAAATTTCATATTTTTCGAGATCGGGTGAAAAATCACCAAAAAACACCGCTTGAATTCTACATTTATTGCTTTTTCGTAACTTGACCGCATAATATCGTTCGTTATAATGTTAGTGATCGTTTTGTGGGAGTTGTGTTTATGAGAAGAACAATAATGATCTTTCCGGAGTTTGAGAATTCCGAGGTAATCGACAGGATAAGGGCGAAGTATGATCCGCTCGCGGGTCTGGTGAGGCCCCATATCACGCTGGTCTTTCCGTTTGAAGGTGAGTTCGGTAATGATACGGTTGCGCGCGTTCTCGAGAACAGATTAGCGCAGATCAAGCCTTTCGATATCCGCCTCAAGGGAATCACGGGCCATTACGGTTCTTTCGGAAATTATCTTTTCCTCAACATAATTCAGGGCATGAATGAGATCGTTAAGATCCACGACGTTTTGTACGCAAATGAATTCAGGCATTATCACATGGGGTTGCTTGAAGAATACGTTCCGCACATGACAGTCGGCAAGCTCCCGTCCAAGGAGATGCTTGATGCCGCACTCGCTACGGTCGAACACATAGAAGATGAATTCGTTACGACGGTCAAGAAGATCTCTGTAGAGATGATCGGTGAGAACGAAGAGTCGATAATCGTAATCGAGAAGATGTTGGGGGATACATAATCTTAATGGAAGACAATGGAATAATCGCGGAGATCAGGCAGACCCTGTTCTCTATGAAAGACAGCGAATACAAGGAGCTGCAGGCCAAGATCCTGCCTGCTCTGGAGCCTGACGCCATTATCGGCGTAAGGACTCCGCAGCTTCGCAAATACGCTAAGCAGCTCAGCAAGGACAGCACGATCACGCGCTTTCTGGATGACCTGCCGCACAAGTATTTTGAAGAGGACCAGCTCCACGCTTTTATTATTTCCGAGATCAAGGACTACACACCGTGCGTATGCGAAGTCAACCGCTTCCTGCCGCATGTGAATAACTGGGCGACTTGCGACCAGATGGTACCGAAGGTATTTAAGAAGCGCGATCCGGATCTCATGGAAAACATCAAGATCTGGCTCGAGTCCACAAAGACATATGCCGTAAGATTCGGTATCAAGATGCTGATGGACTTGTACCTTGATGACGAGCACTTTGATATCAGCTATGCTGAGGCTGTTGCTTCGATCAAGTCTGAAGAGTACTACATCAATATGATGATCGCGTGGTATTTCGCGACTGCGCTCGCATACCGCTACGATGAGATACTTCCGTTTATCGAGGAGCACCGTCTTGATGACTGGACGCACAACAAGGCTATCCAGAAGTCGGTCGAGAGCTTCCGCATCACGGGCGAGCAGAAGGATCACTTAAGAAGCCTCAAGGTCGCCCGTTCCAAGATCACAAGGAGCATTGAAGATGAAGATACGACCGCTTGATAAGTCCGAAGCGTCGCTGCTTCGCGATTTCCTCTATGAAGCGATCTTTATCCCTGAGGGCGTTACTCCGCCTCCTCGTTCAATAGTCGATCAGCCTGAACTTCGTTTGTACTATGAAGCGTTCGGAACAGGATCTGCGGACCATTGTCTGGTCGCGGATGTTGACGGACGTGTGGTAGGTGCTGTCTGGGTGCGCATAATGAACGACTACGGACATATCGATGATGAAACGCCGTCGTTTGCTATCTCGCTGTATAAGGAGTATCGCGGCCTCGGGTACGGCACTGAACTCATGCGTGAGATGCTTCGCTTGTTGAAGTCGCTCGGGTACAAGCGCGCGTCACTTGCCGTGCAAAAGATCAACTATGCTGTTAAGATGTATGAGAAGGTCGGATTCGTCACAGTAGACGAGAACGACGAAGAATACATCATGGTCTGCAAGTTGGAGGACATTCATTGAAGATAATCGAATATTTTGAAAGTTCATGTAAGGAGCACTGGCTATCCGAGATCGGTAAGAGCGATTGGAGGGCAGGGCAGTATCTGCATGAGCTTTTGGCTGAGGGGAAGCTCTCTTCATATGCGGGGGAGGGCGCTAAGGTGCTGCTGTTGGCAGATGTTGATGAGGGGGCTTCGGAGGCTGCTGAGGCCGCTGCGCCGCTTGCTGCTTTTCTTGTATACGGTTCCCGGGATGAGATCGATGCGCCTGACCTTAAGCCGTGGATCGGTTTTGTTTATACTTTTCCCTCTTACCGCGGGCAGCATCTGATGGGTGCTTTGATCGAGCGTGCGTGCGAACTAGCGTGTTTGGACGACTGTGATACTCTCTATGTCTCAACTGAAGAGGTAGGGTTGTACGAGAAGTACGGGTTTACCTATTGGAAAGATATGAGTAATGTCCGGGGAGAGATGACGAGGGTGTATAGACTGAGTGTTTGATGATATGATGAATTTGTGAGACAGTGTCGCACAAGTTCGATGCTTCGCT
>CADCPU010000171.1 GCA_902803365.1 Oscillospiraceae bacterium | reverse complement strand
GCTTTCTTCCATAAGAAGATGTCTCCTGCGATCCTCGTGATATTCATCTTTTTCGCAGGCTTTGATATCCTGCCTTTCCTGTGGAGACTTTATGTTCAAAAGCTCGATGCAAACTGGGAGGGCTGGAATTACGGATACAATATCCACGGAGTGTTCTGTCAGACCATGAATGTCTATAATCAGTCGATCCCGGGATGGCTCCTGACCATTCTCCTTCTTACCATGCCTGACAATAAGTATGTCGGAACCATGGGTTCTCTTATGTTCTGCTATTCTCCTTGGGCTACGATCGGAATACTTCCTGTTGCGATCTATCAGGTGCTCAGGAACGATGAAAAGAAGGATAAGAAGACATTCCTTAAGGATCTGTTCGGTATCGGAAATATCATCGTTCCTATCGTTATCTTCATAAGCTTTGCCGCTTTCTATTCGGCTAATTCCAACGCAACGGAATACAAAGGCTTTTCCTGGAAGTTCTTCTATTCGATCGGCGAGTGCATAGAGTCTTATATACTCTATCTTGTTTTCGAGTTCGGCATATGGGCGGCGATCCTGTTCAAGAGCCAGAGAAAGAACAAGCTCTATTGGATCGTTATCGCAACTCTTGTCGTATTGCCTGTATATCAGGTCAGCTTTGCAAACGACTTCCTCATGAGAGGAACATTGTCTCCGATGTTTATCCTTATGGTAATGTTTACGGGTCTGTTCCTTGAAAAGCTCGAGAAGACAAAGGAGAATAACGGACAGGTAGACGCTGCGCTGCTCGGAGGCGTGATCGCGCTCCTTGTGGCAGGTCTTGTTCCGTTCCTTCTCATCGCTTCTACGATAAAGGGAACCATTAACCTGTACAACGGTAAGGAAGAAGCTCCTTATCAGTATCAGATCGTATCATTCGGTGACATGAGCACGGATAAGAGCGCAGAATTGTGCGACAAGCAGTTCTTCGTACACGATTACGAAGACGCGCTGTTCTTTAAATATCTGGGAAAAGTTCCTAAGGATTACTGATCTCTCTTGTTTGTATTCTTATCGGCAACGATATAGATCGGACGTCTCTTGACTTCGATGAACGTCCTTCCGATATACTCGCCCAAAAGACCCAATGCCATGAGGACAAGACCTCCAATAAAGAGGATGAAGCAGAGGAGTGAAGGATAACCCGGAACCTCGTCATAGATCCTCATGATGACTGCTCTGATGAAGTAGTAGAGCATGTAGAGGAATGCTGCAAGAGCTGATGCAAATCCGCAATAGGTTGCGAGTCTCATCGGAGCAACGGTAAAGGATACGATACCGTCGATCGCGTAACTTAGAAGCTTCCAGAAACTCCACTTGGTCTCGCCGGCTACTCTCTCGACATTCTGGTGCTCGACCCACTTCGTTCTGAATCCTACCCATGCAAAGATACCCTTGGAGAAGCGCTGACGCTCGTTGACTTCAAGGATGGCGTCTACGACAGGCCTTTTCATGAGACGGAAGTCTCTGGCACCGTCTGCGATCTCAACCTCGCACATCTTGTTGATAAGCTTGTAGAACGTGCGCGCGAAAAAGCTCCTGATCTTTGGCTCGCCTTCGCGTGTGACTCGTCTTGCTGCCACGATATCGGCCACATCGTCATCGAGGTCCTTGATCATGGAGGGGATGAGTGACGGGGGATCCTGCATATCCGCATCGAGGATGGCAACATATTCGCCCTTGCTGTGCTCGAGTCCTGCGTACATAGCTGCTTCCTTACCGAAGTTCCTGGAGAAGGAAATGTAGTTGACGCACGGGTCGTTCGCAGCAAGGTCCTTGATGACCTTGAGAGTATTATCGCGGCTTCCGTCGTTAACGAAAATGAACTCAAAAGTCTTGTCCTTGACCTCGCTTCTTACATCGGTCAGAGCCTTGTAGAGAATGGGTAAGGATTCCTCCTCGTTATAGCACGGAACAATAAGACTTATAAGCATTGCGCACCTCTTCGGACTGTTCTACAAAGTAGAAAAATAACTGTGTATGTATTATAATCAAAAAATCTGAAAATATATACTGTCTTTTGCGTTTCGAGCATTTTTGAGCGCCAAAAGACGGTCTTTTGGGGGTTTTATGAAGGAAGTCTCATCAATGAAGGATATCTCGCGCAAGAGTGGCTCCGGCCTCAAGCGGGAATTCTATATGCCGATAATCTCTTTTTTCCTTACGTTTATCCTGATATTGGCTGCATACGGCATGAATGACATCATTCCGCTCGGATTAAATTCCATCCTCGGAAGCGATCTTAAGGCTCAGTATGCACCGAATCTCATAAGATTAAAGCATCATCTCCGGGAACTTGACTTTAATGATCTCATTACGTCTTTTACATATGACAAGACGCTCGGCGGCGGCAAGAACTTCATGGCCACATTCGGCTACTATATGGGAAGTCCGCTGAACATCCTGATCTTGCTCGTTCCTGATCATCTTATCGGATTGTTCGTTTCCATTATGGCGGCCTTTAAGGTTTCTCTGGGATCGGCATTTATGTGCATCTTCCTTGAAAAGAGAGCTTCGCATAAGGGCACAAATTGGCCTTTGCTCTTCTCGATCACTTATGCTTTCTCTTCGTTTATCATCATCTACATGTTCAATATCCTGTGGCTGGACGGTTATGCGCTCCTGCCATTGATCTTGTACTTCGTGGAAGTCTACATGGAAAAGAAGAAAAAGGCGGGACTTATCATCACGCTCCTCTGGCTCTTCGTATCGAACTTCTATATCGCATATATGGTAGGCGCATTCAGCTTCTTCTACATCGTCTTCAGATACATAAAGAAGGTAAAGATCGACAAGACTGCGACTTCCAAGGAAGCCGTCAATTCGGTCCTGAAGTTCATCCTTACAGCGATCTGCTGTATCCTTACCGTAGGTGTTGTACTTATTCCGGTTGGTCTTGATGTATTAAAGAACGGCGATGTTACTAAGTATGTGGCAGATACGAATGTCTTTGAGTTCAAGGTCGTTGATTTTGCAGATCAGCTCTTCCTCGGTAATGCAGGTGCTTTCGAAAACCTTAAGGACAATCTTCCTTATATCTTCGTAAGTGTTGCTGTAACATGCCTCATTACGATCTTCTTTGTATCCAAGGTGTTTGAGAAGAAGGAGAAGATCTACTACGGATCTGTCCTTGTTCTCATGTTTATATCTTTTGCCGTAAGTTTCTTGAACCTTGTATGGCATGCATTTGATGTTCCGAACTGGTTCAAGCACAGATTTGCTTTTGTCTTCATCCCGGTACTTCTGGTACTCGCGATGGAAGTCATCTTCAAGATCAAGGAAGTTACCAACAAGGAACTGCTGAAGGCTTCAGGCATACTCGGAGTTCTTCTTATCGTCGCTCAGAGCTTCGGTGATATGGGTGAGAATGATAAGTTCCTTGCTCTCAACATATTTATGATAGCTGCATATATGCTCCTTTTCGCGGGCTACAAGATCGAGAAGTGGCCTGAACAGCTCAAGAACATGAATAAGCTTCTCGGACCTTTGATCGCGTTGTTCGTAGTCTTTGAGACCGCAGGTCTCGGCCCTCGCACATGCGGCGGGATGTCCACTTACGGAACAGATCATAACGAGGCAGTCTATGAGCTCAACATCAAGGCCGTCAAAGGACTTTTTGAAGCCGCTGAACCGTTGAATTCGGGCAAAAGATCGAGTAATGAGATCAAGGAATTCGAAAACAAGGATAAGAAGTTCCTTTTTCAGTATGAGTGCGAAGTAGAGTCTATTACAGGCACCAATTCGCTCGAACTGTTTGATTCAAGCTCAAACAAGAAGTTCAGCAGATTTATGAAGCAGTTGGGATTCGCATCAAACTATAACTATTTTGTTCAGTCACGTTCCTATTCATCACTTCCTACGGATGCTTTCATGTCTGTCGGTAACATTTATATGTTCGGTGATTATACCAACTCACCGAAGCTGGGAAATGACGGAGCTGAATTAGGATATAACTGCTATGGCAATGAGGATGTACTCGACATTGGATTTGCCGCATCGAAAACAGCTCTCGACTTTGATTACTATGGTCTCGAGAAGAAGACAACGGACAAGGATTATTTCAAGTTCCAGAATGAGTGGTACAAGTCTTTGTTCCCTGAAAACTTTACTGAGGACTTTTATAAGTCCGGTTTTGTTAAGGCTGAAGATGTTACTGCGTATAACGCTTCGAACTTCCCGGTGGACAAGTTCTCGTTTAAGCTCACAAATGCGTTCCCTGTTGATGATTCTCTTGCAGATGACGATATCGATATCGGCGGTCAGTCAAAGAATGCTTACTACAGATCATCAGATTCCGGGTACTCGGTAATTGTTGCGAAGTATAAGGCTCCTGCAACCGGTGAGCAGTATTTCTCGATAGTATCCACGCAGCTTGCTTCAGGTGCAACGATCTTTGTCAATGCCAAGAAAACAGCTGAGATAGCATCCTCTTCGTATCACACGAGCATCATAAGACTCGGATATTATGAGGAAGGCGATGATGTTGAGGTAACGATAGTATCAGAAGAGCCGATCTTCTCATATCTCGATCTCAATTACGCTGCGCTCGATGCAGATGCATTTAAGTCACAGCTTGCGACTGTCGACAGATCTTCTGTTGTAACTGACAGATACGATAACGGCAACATTGTTTTTACGACAAACCTCAAGGACGGCGACATGCTCCTTACATCTATCCCTTATGAAGATGGTTGGACATGTTATGTCGATGGCAAGGAAACTGCGATCACACCTTATCAGGATGCGACCATTGCGGTTGACTGCGGAAGCGGAAACCATAAGGTCGAGCTTAAGTTCAAGGCGCCGGGTGTTAAGGCCGGAGCATTGATGACGGCTGCGGGTGTAGTATCGATCATTGCTCTTGCGGCATATGATATGAGCGCCAAAAGAAAACAGAAGAAATGACTGCTTTTGTGATATAGTCTATATACGAGGCAAAAAATTTATGGAGGTACAATATGGACTTTCTTAAAACTTATGAGATCTGGAGCACAGATCCGTTCTTTAACGAAGATACAAGAAATGAACTTACAGCAATAAAGGACGATCCCAAGGAGATCGAGGAAAGATTCTACAGGGATCTCGAATTCGGTACAGGCGGACTTCGCGGAGTCATCGGCGCAGGTACAAACAGAATGAACATCTATACGGTTGCAAAGGCTTCCGCAGGTCTTGCCGCTTATATCGTGGCTAACGGCAAGGAAGCAATGGAGCGCGGTGTTGCAGTATCTTTCGATTCCAGACATTTTTCTCCTGAGTTTGCAAAGATCACAGCTGCTACTCTTGCAGCATACGGCGTTAAGGTATATCTCTCGGACGAGCTTCGCCCGGTCCCTATGCTTTCTTACGCAGTAAGATATTTCAACGCATTTGCAGGTGTTATGGTAACTGCTTCCCACAACCCTCCGAAGTATAACGGATACAAGGTATACGGTGAGGACGGCGGACAGGTACCTCCTGAAGCAGCATCCGAGATCCTCAAGAACATCGAGAAGTTCTCTGACGTAAGAACGATCAAGATCTTGAGCGACGCTGAGCTTGAGGCTTCCGGACTTCTCACGGTATTCGGCGAGCAGCTCGACATCGACTACACAAAGATGCTCATGGAACTCGTTATCGATAAGGACGCTATCGAGCGTCAGAAGGATATGAACATCGTTTATACTCCTCTCCACGGTTCAGGCAACAAGCCTGTCAGAAGGATCCTTGATGCCATCGGCTTTAAGAACATCCACATCGTTGAAGAGCAGGAGAAGCCTGACGGTGCATTCCCTACCGTAAAGACACCTAACCCTGAAGATCCTGCAGCTCTTACAATGGGTATCGAGCTTGCTAAGAAGACGGATTCTTCC
Source organism: Oscillospiraceae bacterium (assembly GCA_902803365.1). Next base: position 6,349 of record CADCPU010000171.1, on the reverse strand, counting down.
ATCGTTATCGGTACAGACCCTGATTCTGACCGTGTAGGTATCGCTTGCAAGACGATCGAAAACGGTGAAGTAGTCTATAAGCCTTTCACAGGTAACCAGGTAGGACTTATGCTCCTCGACTATATCCTCAACTCCAAGAAGGAAGCAGGCACTCTCCCTGAGAATTCATTCGCAGTTACGACCATCGTATCTACAAAGCTTGCAGGTCCTATCTGTAAGGCATACGGCGTTGAGCTCCAGGAAGTATTGACAGGCTTTAAGTTCATCGGTGAGAGGATCAAGATCTTCGATGAGTTCGGTGACAAGCACTTCCAGTTCGGCTTTGAAGAGAGCTACGGCTACCTCGCAGGCCTTAATGTAAGAGATAAGGATGCAGTCGTTGCAGCTATGCTCATCTGCGGTATGGCAGCTCAGTCTTTTGACAGAGGCGAGACGCTCTTTGACAGACTCGAGAGGATCTACAAGACATACGGCTACGGCTTTGAGTCAGCAGTAAGCTTTACTCTCGAGGGCAAGGAAGGTTCCGAGAAGATCGCAGGTGCGATGGCTTCAATGAGAGAAGAACTCGAAGCTTGCAAGAACGCTTCTGATGCTTCCAAGCTCATCGGCGGTCCTTCAGTTGTTGCAGTAAGAGACTATTCCAAGTCCGTAAGATATATTTTCGATAACGACGGCGTTAAGACAGAGCCTATCGACCTTGTTAAGTCCAACGTTCTCCTCTATGAGCTCGGCGGCGAGAAGGGTCTCGATTGGGCATGCGTACGTCCTTCCGGAACTGAGCCTAAGCTCAAGATCTACTTCGGAATCTATGATTCCGCAAAGGACGAGGCTCTCTCAAGACTTGCAAGCGTCAAGGATGAGATGTCTGCCTTCGTACAGAACAAGCTCTGATGTATAAGATCGTATTTAACGGCAAAGAGATAACCATTGATTCAGAAGTCTCCCTGTTCTCACCATCCGGTGCGGACAGGGGGACACTTTGTATGCTCTCACATATTGAGTTTGGTGAGGAGCAGAAGGTGCTCGATCTCGGATGCGGTACCGGCATCGTATCGCTTGCTGCATGTTCGGGCGGAGTCAAGCCTGAGAATATCGTTATGTCCGATATCGACGAACTCGCAGTTGCCACTGCCATGAAAAACATGAGCACCAACGGATATGAGGGTGCGACAGGTGTGGTGAGCGACGGCTTTAAGGATATCCCGGGAAAAGACTATGACCTTATAATCAGTAATCCGCCGTATCATACGGATTTTAAGGTCGCCAAGAACTTTATCGAGAAGGGCTTTAACAGGCTTAAGATCGGCGGGTCCATGTATATGGTCACCAAGCGTAAGGATTGGTACAAGAATAAACTGATCTCGGTATTCGGAGGAGTGAAGATCTTCGAAGAGGAAGGATACTATATCTTTGTCTCTCAAAAGCGTGATGCAAGGTACGCCATGAAAAGATAATGTAACTTTAATTGTCGCGTTTGTTCGTGTATAATCAAAGAACATTAACATATGGAGAATATAGTATATGAAAGTCCTACTGCTGAATGCCGGATATGCAACAAGATTATATCCGCTGACCAAAGACATGCCCAAGTCCTTGCTTCCTCTCGGAAGCCGCCGTATCATTGATTTTATCCTGGATGCCATTGATAAACTTCCTGATGTTTCTGATATCATCCTTATCAGCAACTCAAAGTTCTACGGCAAGTTCAGTGAATGGGCCGATTCGCTCGATCGTACGGGCAAGGCTCCGATCAAAGTTCTTGATGACGGAACTGATTCTCCCGACAATATGCGCGGTGCGATCGGTGATATCATGTTCGCTATCGACGAATGCAATATAGATGACGACGTTTGCATCATGGCAGGCGACAACATCTTCACTTATGACATACTCGAGATGTACGACTTCTTCAAAAAGAAGGATGCCGATACTCTCATCGCTGTGGAAGTACCTGAGATCGAACAGCTCAGAAAGCTCGCCGTCGCACTTATCGACGATGACGGCAAGATCCTCGACATGGCAGAAAAGCCTGCCGAGCCGAAGAGCCATTGGGGTATCTACGCCACATATTTCTACAAGAAGGAAACTTTGAAGCTTCTCGATACTTATATCGCAGAGGGGAACTCTCCGGATGCACCGGGTAACTTCCCTTCATGGCTCTATAAGAGACAGCCTATCTACGCTTTCAGAGGCGAGGGTACATGTGTTGATATCGGTACACTCGAAAACTACGAAGCAACCAAGAAAGAGTACGAGAATTGCTGAAAAAGAGCATAGCCCTGCTGTTGATCGTGTTGTCGATACTTGTATGTGCAGGGTGTGATACCAAAGAAGAACAGGAAACAACATCGGAGACTTCCGTAGCAGTTACGGAAGCCACGACTGTTGCTGTCCCTGAAACTACTCCGACTCCTGAGCCGACTCCTACGCCTGCGGCAACTCCTACACCTGCTGCCACTCCTACTCCAAAGCCTGAGTATGTGGAGCCCTCGATCGAACCCGAAGTCTGGTATAACGGCTTTGTCGATCCGAGATCGGTGCGTGCGCAGATAGTCGAAGATCCCAATGACATCACTGTGCTCGTAAACAAGTATTATGCTCTTCCGGAAGACTATGTCCCGGATGACCTTGTAAAGTGTCCTCATTCTTATGATCAGCAGCTCCGTTCGGAGGCAAATGACGCATGGGTAAAGCTCTATGACGATTGTCTCGCGGCAACGGGTCAGGGCTTGCTCCTTGTATCCGGATGGAGAGATTGGGGAACGCAGCAGTTCCTTTTCGATCGCTCGAGGAACAAGAACGGACTTGCTTTCGCGTGCCAGAAAAATGCCATTCCGGGAAGATCCGAACATCACTTGGGACTTGCTATGGACATAACTCCCGCGTATGAATCGAACATCATCGACGGATTCGGTGAGACCACGGTAGGCAAGTGGGTAGACGAGCATTGCTACGAATACGGATTTATCAGAAGATATCAGCCGCAGTACGTGTATGAGACAGGATACGGAATAGAAGCTTGGCACTACAGATATGTGGGTGTCGAGCTTGCGACGTATCTTTATGAGAACGACATGTCTCTTGAAGCTTATCACGGCAAGTGTCAGGTCATGCCTGATGATGAGTGATAAGGGTATTGATATTTCATTTTCAGGGCGTATAATAACAACGATGAAAATCCAAGGTGAGGTGTAATTCCTCGACCGGCGGTATAGCCCGCAACCCGCGTGAAACACGCGGCTGATCCCGGTGAGATTCCGGAGCCGACGGTAAAGTCCGGATGAAAGGAGTTGTTTTTATGTCAGTAAATGTTAAGAATGCAGGAAATTCCCAGGTAGCAAAGGTTGCAATGACGAGAAGGATCGCTGTTACGGCTGTCTTTACGGCTCTCGCAGTTGTCTTGATGTATCTTGAGATACAGCTTCCGTTCATGCCTCCGTTCCTCAAGTTCGATTTTTCCGAGATCCCGGTACTCGTCGGTGCTTTCGCGCTCGGCCCTGTTAACGGTGTCATCATCGAGCTTTTGAAGAACCTCATCCATTTGCCTGTAACGGGTTCTGCAGGTATCGGCGAACTGTCCAACTTCATCGTAGGCAGCATCTTCGTATTCACCGCAGGTTCCTTCTATCAGAAGCATACGACTAGAAAAGGTGCGATCGCAGCAATGCTCATCGCAACGGCAGCTCTGACTCTCGCAGCTATCCCTCTCAACTACTTCGTGATCCTTCCTTTGTACGGCAAGGTCCTTGGTTTCTCCACAGAGGCGATCGTAGGCATGAGCAGTGCAGTCAATCCCCTTATCAAGTCTAAGGTTACCCTTATCGTTTTCGGATTCGTTCCGTTCAATCTCTTTAAGGGCATCGTTGTAAGCTTCGTTACATTCTGGATCTATAAGCCGGTATCGAGCCTTATCAGGATCACGAGAAAAAAGACTCAGGCTTGATCGGGTATCGATCAAAATTGCACCTAATTGTTTATCTATATTTTTTATTAGGTGGTATAATTGAATAGTATGAACTATGAGAGGTGGATATTTTTAAATATTCGCCTCTATAGTTGCGTAAAAAGATAATCTCGAGGAGAGTCAGACACATGGAAGTTTGTGCAGTTGTAATGGCAGCAGGCGACGGCAAGAGAATGCATTCCAAGCATTCCAAGGTGGTTCATCAGGTAGCCGGAAAACCGATAGTACAATGGGTAGCTGATGCATTGTGTGAAGCGGGCTGTACTGAACAGGTATATATAGTAGGCGAGAAGCAGGAAGAGATCAGAAACGTACTCGGCGAGTCAGTCGCATACGTATTCCAGGAGCAGAGACTCGGTACCGGTCACGCGGTAATGCAGGCAACTCCGTTCCTTGAAGGAAGAGACGGATATACTATCGTACTTCCGGGTGATTCGCCGATGGTAAGTGCCGTAACGATCAATCGTTCGCTCGAACTTATCGAGAGCAACGATGACTATGCGGCAGTAATAGTAACGGCAGAAGCAACTGATCCGACCGGATACGGAAGGATCATAAGAAACAGCGACGGCAGCGTTAAGAAGATCGTAGAGCACAGAGATGCCACGGAAGAAGAGCGCAAGGTAAAGGAGATAAACTCCTCCATGTATGTCTTTAAGACAACGCTCCTCATCTCCGCTTTGGGAAGACTCAGTGCCCAGAATGCCCAGCACGAATATTACCTCACGGATACGATCGAGATCTTGATCGGTGACGGCTACAAGGTAGGCGCATGTGTATGTGATTTTGATGATACACGCGGAATCAATAACCGTGAGCAGCTCATGGAAGCAAACAAGATCATGAACAAGAGGATCCTTAAAAGACATATGGATAACGGCGTTCAGATCGTAGACGTAGATTCGACCTGGATCCATTCCGGTGTTGAGATCGGCATGGACACAGTCATCCTTCCGGGCTGCACGCTCATCGGTAACACATCGATCGGTGAAGACTGCATCATCGGTGAGAATACGAGACTTGACTGCGTTCAGGTAGGTGACGGAACCGTCATCGACTCTTCGATCGCATCTCAGTGCATAATCGGCAAGGACTGCCGAATCGGACCGTTCTCTCACATAAGACCTGATTCCACTCTTAAGGATCACGTCACTATCGGTGCTTACGTTGAGGTCAAGAATTCCACGATCGACGATTACACGAGAGCAAGACACCTTACATATATCGGTGACTCCACAGTAGGTAAGAACGTCAACTTCGGTTGCGGTACGGTTACCTGTAACTACGACGGTCAGGATAAGGCCGGATGCGTTATCGAAGACAACGTATTTATCGGCGGTAACTCCAACATCGTATCTACTGTCGTTCTCGGTAAGGACAGTTATGTAGCCGCGGGTTCCACCATCACAGAGGATGTTCCGCCTCTCGGACTTGCTATCGGAAGATCCAAGCAGGTCAACAAGGATGAGTGGGTAGCAAGAAAGAACAGACTCCGCGGCGCCAACTTTATCCAGCTTGACCGCAAGCGTTCAGAGGTATGATGAGACTGTTCGGAAGAAAAGAGGAAAACGGTCCTATGTGGCTTATTGCAGGGCTCGGCAACCCGGGCAGCAAATATACTTTTACATGGCATAACTGCGGCTTTCTCACATCGGAAGTCCTCGCGCAGCGTAACGGCATCCAGGTAACAAAATCCAAGTTCAAGGGTTGTTACGGCAAGGGCAAGATCGCAGGTGAGGATGCGATAATCTTAAGACCGCAGACTTACATGAATAATTCAGGCGAGTCGGTCATCGAAGCGATGAGGTTCTTCAAGATCCCTGCTTCGAGGCTCATCGTCGTTTACGATGATATCGATATCCCGGTAGGCAAGATCCGCGTGCGCCCTTCAGGTTCTGCGGGCACTCATAACGGAATGAAGTCGGTCATCTATCATATCGGAACTCAGGATTTCCCGCGCGTCCGCATTGGCTGCGGTCCGGTTCCGGAGAAGTGGAATCTTGTTGATTTTGTATTGGCCGAGATCTTTGAAGATAAAAAGGAGATCATGTTCGAGTCTTTTACGGAAGGCGCGAAGGCGGTCGAAAAGTATATAGAAGAACATAAGTAAAAAGGGGGTCTATGGACGACAAATTGTTGAGCCTCTTAAGATCCGTCAAGAAGGATAAGGACTTAGTCGATTCCTTCAAGGAGAGCAAGAGACTTGATAAACATCTGAATATTACGGGCCTTTGCGAGCAGCAGAAGGGATTTCTCTTAGCTTCGCTCGCAGACTTAAACAGCAAGAAGCCGGTGGGGATCGTCTCCGACGTCGCTCGAGCACGCCTTCTTGCAGGATATTTAAAGCCCTTTGCAGATGGTGAAGTCATAACGATCATCCCCCGC
>CADCPU010000170.1 GCA_902803365.1 Oscillospiraceae bacterium | reverse complement strand
GATCGATTCATATATTGCTCCCTTCCTCAGTTCCGGTCTTGTCTGTTCTTATAAGACTCTCTAAAGTCTCGAACAGGACTTCCGGCTGAACAGGTTTTGTAAGATGCGCATTAAGTCCTGCCTGCAAAGATCTCTGAACGTCTTCATCGAAAGCATTTGCAGTCAGTGCGATTATCGGTATCTTTGCCGCGTCTTTTCTATCTAATGCACGTATGCGTCTCGTCGCTTCGAGACCGTCCATCTCGGGCATGCGAACATCCATAAGGATTGCAGCGTAATGATCTGCGGGATGAGATTCAAAGAGTTCCAAAGCTGCCTTGCCGTTAACGGCTACATCTGAATCTATCTCACGGCTCTCTAATATCATCTGCAGGATCTCTGCATTGACCTCAACGTCTTCCGCGATCAGAATGCGAAGTCCCCTGAGATCGACTTTAATATCTTCCGCTTTCGTCTGTTTCTTAAGTGATGCGGACTTGAATTCTTCAAGGACGTTAGCGGCAAACAGGGGCTTTGCGATGAAGCTGTCAACGCCTGCCCTGACTGCCTCTTCCAGGATGTCATCCCACTTATATGCAGTGAGGATCACTATCGCCGATTCGTTGCCGACGATCTCCCTTATCCTGCGCGTTGTTTCAATGCCGTCGATCTCAGGCATCTGCCAGTCAACGAGGATTAGATTATAAGGTTCATGACGCACATGACGGAGCCTTACCATCTCGATTCCTTCAGCGCCGCTCGAAGCGATCTCGGCAGCGATACCCGCCTGCTCTAAAACGAGCTTTGCGTGTTCGCCAGCCACGGGATCGTCGTCAATGACGAGCACCGCCATGTCACCGGGACGGATATTCAGTTCTTCTTCAACGGTATCCTTGCGCTTGGAATCGTTGAGCGTTACGGAAACCGTAAACGTCGTTCCTTCACCCTTCTTGCTCTCAACTCTGATCGAGCCGTTCATCATCTCGATGATGTTCTTGGTTATCGCAAGACCAAGACCTGAAGATCCGTATTTATTTGCAGCTGTCGCATCTTCCTGCGCGAACGTATCGAATATGTGCGGCAGGAAGTCTTCACTCATACCTATGCCGTTATCCTTGATCGTAAACTGCAGTGTCGATCTGTCATCGAACTGGGCGATTCTCTGGATATCGAGTGAGATATTGCCACCCTCGGGAGTAAACTTAACGGCATTACCCAGAATGTTAATGAGGATCTGGCGGAGCTTCATGTTGTCGCCGATATAGTAGTCGTCTACCTGGCCTTTTATGTTGCAGCTGTAATTCTGTTTCTTATCCAGGCACTGGCCGCCGAACATCATATTGATCGACTCTAACATCTTAGAGAATGAGAACTCCTCATTCTTCAATATCATGCGTCCTGATTCGATACGTGACATATCGAGGATATCGTTAATGAGATTTAACAGGTGTTCAGCTGAAGTATTGATCTTCGCCAAATATTCCTTTGTCTTCTCAGGTGTCTCAGGATCGTTCATCGCGATGTTATCAAGACCTATGATCGCGTTCATAGGCGTACGGATCTCATGGCTCATGTTGGACAGGAACGCTGTCTTTGCTTTATTCGCCTGCTCAGCAGACTTCAATGCATCGCCCAAAGCTTCCTGCTGTGCCATGTTCTCACGCATCTCTGTATCGATTACGGTAAGGCCAAGACCTATTGCATGGACTCTGTGGTCCTCTCTGTCTTCAACATGGCGGACACCTGCAACTCTTATCATCTCGTAGTATTCTCTGCCGTTTCTCTTTGCAAGATAGCGGTATGCGAGGATCGGTTCGTTGGCAAGGCCTTCACGGATATTGTCAGGATCGATGAACTTCAAGAATCCTTCACGGTAACTCTCTTCAACAGAGTGTTCTGCGTACCAGATGAAACGCTCGTGGAACGGGAACTTGATGCCTTCTTTTGTCTGGTCGGTATCCTTCGGATCGCCTCTGTAGCAGACGCCTTCATTGTTATCGAGATCGATATAGTAAACGCTTCTGTAATCGGAAGACATCGCAGTGATCATGTTGTCCTGGACTGTCCTGCGCTTTTCTTCTTCGAGGAGCTTTGCCTGCAGTGAGAGCTTTTCTTCCATCTGCTCCTGCTTTACGCGGTTAGCAGCTTCATTCGTCTCTTTCTCAATCGAGAGTCTCGCGTTACGTCTGATCTGATATATGATGAATACGAACATGCTGACGAGAACTGAAGCAGCAAGCACAGACTGAATAAGGCTTCGGATGACGATGCTGTCAGATACGGGATTGATCTGCTCTGCAATGACCGTCTCCTTGATAAGGTATGTCAGCATCCAGTCTGTTCCGGTAACAGGAACATAGCTCAATGTCTCAGTCGTTCCGTTATATGTAAATGTGACTTCGCCTCTAATGCCGTTTTTGAAATCACTCAGGAACTGGTCGTAAGTAGCATTCTTGAGCTGCGCATTCTGCATGGCCTCTAACAGGTTATCTTCGACTGCGAGACCGCCCAGATAAACGTTTGTAAGAGCGACACCGTCTCTGGTGTAGATATTACAGAACGTCGTACCTGACTCGTCAGAACTTAAGGAAACTCCCTCAAGCATCTCGTTCATGTCGATCTCCATGAAGCAAGCAGCGAGGGTTTTGCCTTCAAGAGTCATGTCACTTACGGGAACGGCGATAATGACCTTCTTCTCCGTTGACTTGAGATTCAGGATCGAGATCTCAGGTTTGGTAATTGTCTTATAGTTAAAACTGTAATCGGAAATATTGGTCTGCTGGCCAAGGGATGTATAGATCAGGCCGTCTGTATCAACGAAGGCGAACTTCTCAAGTTTATAGATGCGCTTCATTCTCGCCTGGTAAGCCTGGAGGTGTGCTTCGTCAGACAGATCGTCATCTGTCATGAGCTCTAACGCGACATTCATGTCCTCTATTTTCTTGTTGAGGTTGGTGGATACGACCTGCTCTCTTCTTCCCGCGAGCTCGTCCAAATACAATAAACTTACGGCTTCTACGGCTTTCTCCGTATCTTTCTTTGCCATAAGTCCGGACAGAATCGTTCCAATCGCCAGCACCAGAACGAATATGCTCGTTCCGACGACCGCTATCGTGATGGTGCTGTTTCTCCTGGTACGATTCATTAAGGCACTCTCCCTGCCAAGCTAATTTGTCCGCTTTTAGGAGTAAACCGGTACCTTAAAATTATATCACGGAAATTTGATAATATGATTTAAAGTTAAATAAACAAGTTGTAAATACTGTATTTAAGTTTATCCGGATCTTG
>CADCPU010000169.1 GCA_902803365.1 Oscillospiraceae bacterium | reverse complement strand
GCTCAGGAGCTCCTTGGCAGTATTCATCCTGTAATCGGTAAGATACTTGATGAACGGCTGGCCCGTCTCCTGCTTAAATATCGCACTAAGGTGATTCGGCGAGAAATTGACCTGCGCCGCGAGCGTATTGAGCGAGAGCTCATCATCCGAATAGTGCTCGGTTATGTATGTGACGACTTCGTTTATAACATCGTGATAGCGGCCCATCGCATGGTTCTGCCTCAGGGACAGCGTAAGATCGATGAGCTCATAGAGATAGTCGTATGTCTTTTTCTCGTCCGCGAGAACGTCATTACTCGGGAATTCGACCTGCTCTTCGAGCTCTTTTTTGGTAAGGCCGAGTTCATTCTCTGCAAAATCAGCCACGCAGAAATACATATCCATCGTGATGTACTGCCTGAGCATCGACGACTTGATCGCATCATGTCCGATTCCGTTTAAGAACTCCTCCAGGAAGAATGAGATCTCAGGCTGCTCGCCCGCCCTCAGGAACTTCTTGATGAGTTTCCTGTCTATGTGCTTCGGATCGATCTCCGCGAGGATGTCGACTTCGTTGCCCGGCTTGAGCTTTTCCTCGGAACCTACGAGGAACCCGTTGTCCGATGTCAGATACAGGTGCGCGAACGCTCTGCCCGCCCAATCAAAAGACGTCCTTATCTCGGTTATCCTGTTGACGGTCTGGCCTATGCCTCCAAAGTATCTAATGTGCGGATAGTTCACAAAGAGTTCCTTCATCTTCTCAGTCGCGGTATCGATCTGTCTTCTCATCGACTCGTCATCATCCGCCCTGAACAGGAACGCGGTTCCCTCAACCTTGAAGTCAAAGAATATCGCACCGTTCTCATCGGCTATCTTCCTGATCGCATCTTCAACTTTTACGACGCTTCTCGAAAACTCGCCTATATCATGCTTAATGGACCAGATCTTCAACAGCACGACATTATATCTTAAGGCCGACAGATCGATATTGAGCTTCTTGGCCTCCTCGATAAGTTCAAAAGCATTCTTCTCACCCTTCACGAGGCGATAGAAAAAGTCACGCTTATCAAGCTCGGTCCTCTCGCGCATATCCTTCTCATATCGCTCGGCCGCGGCGCGCTCTTCCTTCTTCTCCATGATGCGCTCCGAGAGAGCCACCAATTCCTTGATAAGGTTCTCGCCGCTTATAGGCTTGGACAGATATCTCGACACGCCGATCTCGATCGCGTCTCTTGCAAACTGGAAATCCTCATAACCCGTGAGGAGTATTATCTCGATCCACGGAAACTCCGCCTTGATCATGCGGCTCAATGTAAGCCCGTCCATAAACGGCATCTTGATATCCGTGATGACGATGTCAGGCTTCTCCTTCTGGATCATCGAATAAGCGAGCTCACCGTCACCGGCTTCACCGCAGAAGTCAAAGCCGTGCGCCGCCCAATCAATATTGTTCTTTATTCCTTCACGGACGACATACTCGTCCTCGACCAAAAAGACCTTAAGCATATTACCCTCGCTCATTACCTGAATCTTTTTCATTGTAGCATTTTTTTCGGGCAATCGAAAAAGTGACATTTCGGATCATGTGTCAAATTGTTACGGCTTTGAAAACACCGCTTTAACAAAAATCAAAGCATCTTGCGAATTATCGCGTCAGATTATAATATATCAGCATGTTGGAAAATGGTCGAAAAAACATCGCTGTCCTTGTCGGACACCCGGAGGAATACGCTCATACCAACTTCCTCAAAGGTTTTCTTGAGGAAGCGTTTTCGCTTGACTACAATGTCATGGTCTTTGCGATGTATGTCAAATATCAGAATACTCAGGCAAGATGCAAAGGTGACTCCGATCAGGTATTCGAAGATATTACAAGCTCAAGAACTCTTCGTCCTGACACGGACTTTGCGGCCTCAGCTTCGGCTTTAGGATCGCGATTTCAATACAAAACGGCAAAAAGCCGCCCCCTGCACAAAAAGGGAAGCGGCATTAAGATCATCGCGTCTGCGCTGTAAACAGATTGTAGTAGATACCTTTATTATTCAACAGTTCTGCATGTGTTCCGATCTCGGCGATGCTGTGGCCGTCGATGACCATGATCCTGTCTGCATTCTTGAGAGTCGACAGACGGTGCGCGATCGCGAAGGTCGTCTTGCCGCGCGTCAGACGGTCGAGCGCCGTCTGGATCATGAACTCGCTCTCGGTATCAAGGCTCGCGGTCGCCTCATCGAGGATCAGGATCTTCGGATCCGTTAGGATCGCACGTGCGATCGCTATCCTCTGGCGCTCACCACCCGATAAGGTATAACCCTTTTCGCCTACGTATGTGTTATAGCCGTCAGGCAGGCGGGTTATAAAATCGTGCGCATTGGCAAGCTTGGCCGCATGGATGATATCTCCTACGGAAGCATCAGGCTTGGAGAATCTGATGTTGTCGATTATCGTACCCGAGAAGAGGAAAGTCTCCTGCAGCACAACGCCGAGCTGCGAGTGATACGAATTCCTGCTTATGTCCTTCATATCCGTGCCGTCGACCAGGATGCTGCCGTCGTCTGTCTCATAGAGCCTCATGAGGAGGTTGATGAGAGTTGACTTACCGGTTCCCGATGCGCCTACGATACCGATCATCTCACCCGGCTTTATTACCGCATTGATGTCGGACAGAACAGGCTGATAGGACTTGTATCCGAACGTCGCGTGATCGAAGGTGATCTCGCCCTTGATGTCGACGTCCTTGATCGTAGCCGGATCTTCTTCTTTGACGTCCTGAGCGAGCACGTCGTAGATACGCTCGAGGCAGCTCGTGAGACGCGAGAATTCACGCGGCAGTCTGTCGAGCCAGCCGACATACTGGAAGAGCAGGAGCGTGTATGCGATGAACTGGTAGAGCTCACCTGCGGACATCTTGGCGCCGAATACGTCGCGGCCTCCGAAGTAGACAACGATGACAAGGCCGAGGCCCATGATCGAGCTTATTACGAAGTCTGTCATGGCCCAGTAGCGGTCGTTACGCTGCTGGATGAGAGCAAAGCCGTCGGATAAGCCCTTGAAGCGCTCCGATTCGTTCTCTTCCTTGCCGTAGCTCTTGACCACGCGCATGCCGGAGAGGACATCCTGGAGGTCGCTCGCGAGATCGTCGTTCTTCTTGAACTGAAGATGGTAGATCCTGCCGATGGTCTTCTGGAAACCGAACATCAGGACGGATACGATCGGAACGAGAACGAGCGTCATGAGCGCGAGCTTCACGTTCAGGACGAGCATGAAGATGACGTCCCAGATGAAGATAAAGAGGATCGCAAAAAGGTTACAGAATACGTCGGCCATGAAGCGGCTTATGAACTTCGTATCTTCAGTGATCCTGTTCAGGAGCTCGCCCGGGCGCCTCTCGTTTATGAAGCGCAGAGGGAGCTTCTGGTATTTCTCGAACAGCTGCATCCTTAAGTCGGAAGCGATCTTGGCACCGAGGCGGGCCGAAGAGTTGCTCTTTAAGACGTTGATTATTACTATGCTGACACTGAAGACGAACATGAGTCCCAGGAACATAAATGCCGTCTTGAGGTCGCCGCCCTTTTTGAGGACGTCGTTGATGAGGTGCTTTTGTACCGCCGGATTAAGGAGCGTTACGACAGCTACCATTACCATCAGCATAAAGACTCCGAAGAAGTCTTTCTTGTAGGACTTTACGAGCTTTACGAACACACCGAAGAAGCTTCCCTGGCCTGAGCACTTCGGGCAGGTCTTGGTGCCAGGGATGACGTGTCCGCACTTCGGACAGATCTTCTCGTATTCGTTACTCTCAACTTCCTCGAACCTTCCGGTGATGAGGATGTTTATTCCTCGAGCGACATAAGCATAGCGGCTTAAGTGCTTGGAGGAATAGTGCGCGAGGATCCTGTCGACACCGTTGTGCGTTACCGTTAAGATACCGCTTCCGACTCCCGCTTCGGCCGTAGCCTTGGTGAGATCCTTTATCTCGTAGCTTTCAAATCTTTCTCCTTTTATTACGCAGACCTTCTTGGTCGTGACGACGAGATAAGCGTCACTTGTCCAATTGCCGTCGTCACCGATATCGATCGGTACGGCGTAGTAGATCCTCTCGCTTTGAGCAAGAACGATCTTATCTGAGACCTGCGAAGGAAGTTCATATCTTAGGATCATATCTTAACTTCCCGATTTACAGGAACAAATCGAGCATCCTCCTTTCCTTCTGGGTCAGCTTGTCCGAATCCCTGATCTCAAAACGGTTCTCATCAACGTCCATGATGATGAGCCTCGTGTCGGACAGCTTCGTTACGGCATTGGAGCCCATGTTGATCGCGAACTTGCACTCTCCCTTGTCAGTCATGACGTGGAAATAGGCATAGCCGTACTTGTCCTTGATCTTAAAGATCTTGCTTATGACCGGAGTAAAGTAGCTCAAGCCAAGCTGATGTTCGACGAGCTTTCGAGTCTTATCGTTCATCGCGCATAAGTCTTCGATAATGCCGATCTCCCTGCTGCCGTCGTGCTCCCTGATCGAGATGTACTTATCGGCATCGGAGAACGGGAAGAGCCTTACGGCTTTGACCCTGTCGTAGTGCTTTCCGTTGTAGGTGAGGCTTAAGAAGCCTCCCTCGGTCTGCTCGAAAACGGCATCAGCCCCGATCATATGTGTGGCGGTCATTTCCTCCGCCCTTTTCTCATACATGTTTATAGTTGCATTGTCTGACATAATTCCCTCCCCTTAAAAATCCATATTGAGTGCCATGGACTTATTCTGAAGTTCCAAGAGATTGTGATATATACCGTTCTCCATGGCATTCAGTTCTTCTTCAGTTCCTTCTTCGACTATGCGTCCGCCGTCGATAACGATGAGCCTGTCGGCATCGCGGAGTGTGGAGAGCCTGTGCGCGATCGAGAGCGTGGTCCTTCCCTGAACGAGATACTTGAGAGAATGCTGGATCGCTTTCTCGGTCTCCGTGTCGACCGAAGCCGTAGCCTCGTCGAGGATCAGGATCTTAGGGTCCGCGAGGATCGCACGAGCGATCGAGATACGCTGCTTCTCACCGCCCGAGAGATCCTTGCCGGATGCTCCGATTATCGTGTCGTAGCCGTCCGGGAGCTTACTTATGAACTCGTGCGCGCTCGCGAGCTTTGCCGCGCGGATTATGTCTGCACGTGTCGCGTTCTCATTGCCGTATGCGATGTTCTTTGCGACCGAACCCATAAAGATATATGTGTCCTGCGAGACCATCGCGACATTACGGCGGAGATCTTTGAGCGCCAGATCCTTTACATCGGTCCCGTCGATCCTGATCGTTCCTTCGTTTACGTCGTAGAGCCTGGAGATCAGGTTAACGAGTGTCGACTTGCCCGCGCCGGATCGTCCGACGATACCGAGCATCTCACCTTCTTTTATGGTGATATTTATG
>CADCPU010000168.1 GCA_902803365.1 Oscillospiraceae bacterium | reverse complement strand
CACGGTACTGATGTATGGAGCGGAAATGCTCAGGTATTGATAAGAGACGGAATATGTACTCTTGATTCCGTTATCGGTTGTCGAGACTCCATCATGTCACGACTTATCGATGAGTGGGATATGCCTAATAAGGACGCTTTTGACATCATGGAGAATGTCCGTAAGGGTAAGGTCGCAAAGGGCGATGTTCCTGAAAAGTGGGAAAAGTGGAAGGCCGAGATGAAGGAGCACAACGTTCCTGATTGGTATATCGAATCATGTCAAAAGATCAAGTACATGTTCCCTAAGGCGCATGCTGCGGCATATTCGATCTCGACTCTGCGCGTTGCCTGGTTCAAGGTTCATTATCCTGAGGAATACTATTGTGCATTCTTCTCGATCCGCGGTGACGAATTTGATGCTGCCACGATGTGTCTTGATCAGAAGGTGCTTACCGAGCGTCGTAAGTTCCTTGCTGAAGAGATGCACCGCAAGGATGATCCGAAGACCAAGTCTGAGTTCTATCTTTGTGAGATTGTCGAAGAGATGTTCCACAGAGGGATCACTTTTGCACCTATAGATATCAATCTGTCTGATGCCACTAAGTTCGTTAAGGTTGAAAAGGGTGTAATCAGACCACCGTTCAATGTCATCGAAAAGATCTCTGACAGTATTGCCGAGAAGATCGTAAAGGCCAGAGACGAGGCACCTTTTGCCAACCGTGATGACCTTCTTACCAGGAGTGGTATCGGTAAGAGTTCGCTCGAGGTTCTTGCCAATTACGGACTTCTTGATGGAATGCCTGAATCTTCGCAGGTTAATATCTTTGATCTGTTGGCGTAAGGAGGATCAGCCATGCTTCTTGCAAATGTGATCTTGCGCAACAGCGTTAAGGACACGGATCTTGAGTATACCTACAAGGTCCCGCCCGAGCTTGCGGACAAGATCCGTAAAGGCCAGCTGGTCGAGATACTGTTCGGAATGCATAACGACAGGCGCGATGCTCTTGTAGTCGACGTTAAGGACGAAGAATATAAGGGTAAGTACCGTCTCAAGAATATCTCTGCGATCAAGGATGAAGAACCAGTCCTCAAAGAAGATCAGCTCAAACTCTTGAAGTATATTACGAACCGTTACGTTTGCACCGGAGGGGATGCCATGTCCCTGATGGTGCCGTCGGTCGTTGCCAATCATAAAGACGCTACAGTCAGGTTTGTCGATCTTATCGATCCTGCGGCCGCGGAAGACGCTCTCATATCCAATAAGATAAAGAGCATAAATCAGATCAGGATCCTTGAGACTTTAGCAGAGCATCCGTCTGTTACTGCCCAGGAACTTCTGGTCACGACATCATCGAATAATTCTCATCTTTACGCTCTCCGTGACAAAGGTCTTATCGCGATCACCAACAAGGTGGTCGACAAGACTTATGAAGAGCCTGTTGCTCATGTCGCAAACGGCGTTACGCACAAGCTTAATGAAGAACAGCAATATGCAGTCGACAGGATCTGTGAAGAGCGCGAAAAGCATAAGATCTTCCTGCTTCACGGAATCACCGGTTCCGGTAAGACCGAAGTCTTCCTTAAGTGTGCTGAGAGATTTCTCGCACGCGGCAAGAGCGTACTTTATCTCGTTCCCGAGATATCGCTTACGCCTCAGACCATCAGATGGATCAAGGGAAGATTCGAAGAAGATGTCGCAGTGCTCCACAGCCGTCTTACTGACCGTGAGCGCTATGAACAGTGGGACAAGATCAGGAGCGGAAGATCAAGGATAATCGTATCCGCGAGATCAGGCGTTTTCGCGCCCGTTAATGACTTAAGCCTCATAATAATCGACGAAGAGCACGATTCCTCGTACAAGTCGGACAAGCATCCGAAGTACAGCGCGAGGGATATAGCGATCGCGCGTGCAAAGCTTACCGGAGCAACTGTAGTTCTGGGTTCGGCGACTCCTTCGATCGAGACTTACTATGCGGCAACAAACGGATATTATGAGCTTTTGGAACTTAAAAAACGCGCGAATCCCAATGCCAAGCTTCCGAAGGTGTCCATCGTTGACATGAAGGAGCAGCTTAAGATAGGAGGCAACGCTTTTTTCTCCGTTCCTCTTCGCAATAAGATCGCACAGGCACTTAGCGATGATAAGCAGGTGATCCTTTTCCTTAACAGGCGAGGCTATTCGCGTACGTTGATCTGCCACGATTGCGGCGAGCCGATCTATTGTCCGTCATGTTCTGTCGGACTTACTTCGCACAATAACAGGCACGGAGACGATAAGCTCCTCGTGTGCCATTATTGCGGATATACGATCACGCAGAATGAAGCAGTCTGTAAGTGCGGCAGCCGTGAGCTCATGAGCATCGGTTACGGAACGCAGCAGCTTGAAGAGCAAGTAAAACGTGATTTCCCGGGTGTTGGCGTATTGAGGATGGATCAGGATACGACATCTGCGATCGGTGCTCATGAAGCGATCCTTGATTCCTTCCGTAAAAAGGAAGCGTCGATCCTTATCGGAACGCAGATGATCGCCAAGGGTCATGATTTCCCTGAAGTAACCGTCGTCGGCATAATGGATACTGATGTGATCGCGGCAAGTCCCGATTACCGAGGCTCCGAGCGCGCCTTCCAGCTCATCACGCAGGCAGCGGGCAGGGCAGGCCGTGACAACGACCCGGGTGAGGTGTTCATCCAGACATACAGGCCGGATAACCCGCTCATCATGTATGCTTCATGCCAGGACTACAGGAGTTTTTATAAGGCGCAGATCGATTATCGCAAGTCGATGTCGCTTCCGCCGTTCAAGGCTTCGGGCGAACTGATGATCTCGTCTTCGGATGAGACCGAGCTTACTCGTATCTCAGCCGATCTCGATAATTACCTGCGTGCGTTTTTGGGTGTGCAGGACGCGTCGTTTGCTTTTGAGCTTTACGGACCTATCCCTGCGCCGATCTATGAGCTCCGCGGCAATTACCGCAATGTCTTCAATATCAAGGCTGTGAATAAGTCGGCGCTCAATGCCGTGTTCAAGCAGGTCTTGAAGGATTTTGATTACACGATATATCCGATCTCGATCGATTCGGATAAATGATCTTTATGTTGAAGTGCAAATTGAGGCCACAGGTAAACCTTTGGTTTACTTTTTCGTTTTGGAAATCTTCGTGAGTAAACCTTTGGTATACTTTTACTCTTCAAAATGTAGTTACAAGTAAACCTAAGGTTTACTTGATCCATCAAATTGCTTCAAATTGCTGAAAAAATGATACCTTTTGTTTCATTACAAAGTGTTTTTGAACTCTGTAAGTATACCAAAGGTTTACTTTTGACTGACAGCGCCGCGCTGAAGTAAACCTT
>CADCPU010000167.1 GCA_902803365.1 Oscillospiraceae bacterium | reverse complement strand
TAGTTCGGATTGTCCTTTGCTTCCGGATACTTAAATCCCGAGAGCGTATCTGAACTGCCGTAGAGCTCGATAACAGTGCATTTGGTCGTGTGAGTCCACTCGACCTGCTTCTTGTAGAGTGAAGTATCGAATTGGAGCGAAGCGAACGTTTCCTTATCAAGAGACGATCTGACATAAAGATCTTTCTCATCTGCCTTGCTGATCGCCAGATATGCATCGGATCCTCTTTCTTCCAGTGCCTCGCGGATATAATCGAATTCGTATGCGTAACAACCGAGCTCCATTGCGCAGTTAATAAAGTAAGGTTCAAACGGAGAGTAGGGGGAATAATCTACTCCTTCGAAGGCCTCGTCATCCGCGTAAAATGAGTTGTCCTCGTAATAACTGCTGATCTCGTACAGATAACCCGGCTCTTTTTTGTTGTATTTATCCACGACGGTCTTAAGACGATCAAAATCGGTTCCATACTGCCATATGCCTACGGCCTGATCCATGACAAAGATATCGTAGATCTGTTCTCTGGTCAAACCGCATGATTTATCATCGCTGAAGTCGTTCAGCTCAGCCCTTAATTCAAGAAGAGCTATCTGATAGTCGAGTACGAGCTGCCTGTATTCGGCTGCCTTCTCCTTGCCGTAACGTTCGTCTCCGACTTTGGTGTAGAGGTAATCGCCAAGGCCCGGTGTCGATGTGCTCGAAAAAAGCGGTGCTACATAAGCAACATATACATCTGCATCATCTGGATAGAACATGGACTGACAGTTGGTGATGCATCCGCCTTTGCTGCCTCCTGTAAATATCCATTTATTTGTGAATACCTGCTTCATAAGCTCGATTATGTGGTGGAAGTCTGAAGCGGCGTTTTCCATCGTGAGATATTGCCAGTAGGTATTTTGGGTATCTCCGTTCTTAAAGCCGTCAGGGACCGATTGTCTGAAGAATCTGTGTTCGACAGAGATCTGATTTGCGTTGTAGATCTCTGTTAATTCCATAGTGTAGTCTTCGAGATAGTAACCGTTGACATACATTACGTTGATGTTGTCGTATCCTGAATAATCTATCGTAAAGTGCTGTTTGAACTTTTCGCCGTTCGGGTCCTTCCAGTCAACAGGCTGCTCGACCGTAAATCTGAGAAGATCCGGATCATCGTGGTAACAATCCACGAAGTCTACACCTTCCAGAGACTCGAATTTGGCAACGATATTCCAATCAGGCTCTGCGGCCAATGAAGGAGTCGGAGTTGCCGTCTGGTAGTCTGAAGGGTTGCCGTTAGGGTTTGAACAGACATAATCACCTTTGATGATGCCATAATAATTGCATATAACATCAAATTCAGCAGAACATACGAAACCTGTGAAGACGTATTCACGTGATCTGCCGTTAGCAAGTTCTGAAAGCCAGAATGCTTTGCCTTCATCATCAGAACCTCTTCCCATAAAGGTCCAGTAAAGGATATCCACAAAACTATCATTAGACTTAACTGAATTCGAAAATTCATTACCGAGCAGGAAGAAGGATGCACAGGATGCTCCGGTAAACTGACCGTCCAAAAGTCCCTTGACCCAATGTGCCTGACCTTCGAGGTCTCCTGTTCTTTGGAGTGTTGAATAATAGAGTCTGTCTACGAAGAGATTGACGTTGTTGAGACTTTCGAGATCATATTCGAGAGAGAAATAGCCGGCGACGATATTAAAGCCCTCGCATATATCGTAAAATTCCTTGGAGTTGGCAAATCCCGCAAAGACCGCTCCTCTTGGAACTGCTTGGAGCTGTTCGGTCCAGAATCTGAGACCTTCCTCATCAGCCTGACGTCCCATAAAAAGCGCATAAAGTGTATTTACATACTGATCGTCCGATACGTTCATGCTTACAAATTCGTCGCTGAATATAAATTTATAAGCCACACAGGATCCTGTGATATGACCAAGCGTGAGTTCGGAACACCAGTAGTCGTGGCCTTCTTGGTCAGCTTCTCTTCCCAAAGTCAGTGAGTAGCATCTGTCGACAAAGTCGCCTATGTCGTCAGCCCTTGAGTTGAGAGGCGCAAGCCACATCACCTGAAGAACGATGATCCCCGCGAGAAGCAGGCTGATCAGATTTTTGAATCTCTTATCCATTTTTAAATTCCTTTCTTTATTCAGTGGATATTATATCAGTTAATGAGTATTAAATATCACGTTATTTTCATGGTGGTATAATCTAATAAAAAACGGAGGCAGTTCATGGATCTGTACTATCTCTTGGCCATAGGTGTCTTTGTATTAAGTCTGGTGATCCAGGCTTCTCTCAAGAGCACATTCAGTAAATATTCTAAGGTAAGATCTACCGGGCGCTACTCTGCCGATCAGGCAGCTGCGGTAATACTTCGCGAAGCGGAAGTTTCGGGTCTTGTCATCAAGCCGATCTCAGGCTCGCTAACAGATAACTATAACCCGAAGGAAGGCACGATCAATCTCTCACAGACAGTATACGGTCAGTATTCGATAGCAGCGATCGCGGTTGCGGCTCACGAGTGCGGACACGCGATCCAGGATGCGCGTAACTGGGGACTTTACAGAGTCAGACAGTTCCTGGCACCTGTCGCAGGCATCGCTTCCCAGGGCGGCGTTTATCTTGCCATGATAGGCCTTTTGATCATGGGCAGCAGCTATTATGCTGAAACTGCCGGTGCGTTCAATCTCGGATACAACATCGTGACGATCGGTATCGTCGCATACTTCATTGCTTTCCTGTTCTACCTTGTAATGGTACCTGTTGAGTACAATGCGAGTAACAGGGCGCTTAAGATCATCAAGGAGATGGGTCTTGTGGGCGAAGATCAGGTAGGAGACTGCAAGAAGGTCCTGCGCGCTGCAGGAAGGACATATGTTATCGCCATGGCATCGGCAGGTGTCACCTTATTAAGGCTTTTGGCGATGAGAGGCAACAGGAGACGCAGATGAAGACTATAGAATTTGATTCGGCATCCGGTACAGGCAAGAAGGCCGCAGGTTGTATCTGGCCTGTCGAAAACTCCAAGGCGACTATCCAGATATGCCACGGAATGGCTGAATATATCAACAGATACGAAGAGATGATCGAAGTCCTCAACAAGGCAGGCTACACGGTCTGCGGCATGGATATGCAGGGACACGGAAGATCTTATGAACTTAACCGCGAGCCCAAGGGATTTTTCGGTGAAGGGAAGGACGCCTTCAGATCGATCCTTGAAGACAATCTGATGTTCCACGATCTGGTGGCTAAGACCACTGGGCAGTCGCCGTCGATATTGTTCGGACACAGCATGGGATCATTCGTCGTAAGAGCGATGTATTCCGACAGCAGGTATTCGGTCAATTATGATGCGTTCATATTTGCTTCGACCAAGGGCCCCGAGCCTCTTGCAGGCATCGGTACGGCACTTGCCAAGCTCATATGCTTGTTAGGCAGGAGCAGGAAGCCCGGCAGGCTCTTAAGTGTCATGTCATTCGGAAGCTACAACAAGAAGATCCCGAATCTAAAGACGAGTTACGACTGGCTCAGCGTTATAGACAAGAACGTAACCGAATACATCCAAGATCCGATGTGCGGTTTTATGTTCACGAACAAAGGTTACTACGACCTTTTTAAGCTCCTGAGGTTCATACAGGATAAGAAGACGGTTCAGGGCATCTCCAAAAAGCCGTGCCTGTTCCTGTACGGCGACGACGATCCCGTCGGATCTTATGGTGCCGGTGTAAGGAAAGTCATCGAGCTCTACAAAGCACAGGGCGCACCTGTCGAATCGATCGACTTTGGTCCTTACAGGCATGAGCTTATGAGGGAACCAATAAAAAACGACTACTTTAAAGCAGTCGTTGATTATGCTGATAAGTTCAGTTGAGGTTTGAAGCGCCTATCCTTGAGGCCCCGCTTGCGATCATCTCGCGAGCGAGGTCTTTTGTTCTTACGCCGCCCGCAGCCTTGACCTTGACGTCCGATCCGACATTGTCGTGCATGAGCTTAACGTCTTCCAAAGTCGCACCTGCGCTGCCGAATCCCGTGCTGGTCTTTATATACTCGGCCTTGCAGTCAGTTACCATCTTGCAGATCATTACCTTCTCTTCGTCAGTTAAGAGGCAGGTCTCGATGATGACCTTAAGAAGTACTCCCTTGGCGTGAACGGCGTCAGCGATGAGACGGATCTCTTCCTTGACCTTGTCGTATTTCTTATCTTTCATATAGCAGTTGTTTATTACCATATCGATCTCGGAAGCACCGTTGTCGCAGGCTTCGACGGCCTCGAAAACCTTCATTGCCGTTGTGTGATAGCCGTTAGGGAAACCGATGACCGTGCAGATCGGAAGGCGTCCTGCGGAATATGCGGCCGCGTCCTTAACATAGCAAGGCTGGATGCAGACGGAAGCCGCG
>CADCPU010000166.1 GCA_902803365.1 Oscillospiraceae bacterium | reverse complement strand
TTCAAGACCCTGAATGAAAAGATGAGAAGGATCACGTTCGACTGGCTCGTGAGCGAAGGTTTAATACAATTGTCATGTGAAGACGCGGGTTTTGATGATAAGATAGTCTCGAATTATTATTGGCACAATACATCGCATCATCTGGGACTTGACGTACATGACGTGTCATTCAGAGAAGAACCTTTTAGGGAGGGCAACTGCCTGGCAGTCGAGCCCGGTGTATATATCAAAGAGTGGGGGATCGGTTTCAGGATCGAAGACGATGTGCTCGTGTCATCTGACGGCTGCGAATTGTTGAGCAGCGGTAAAGACGACTTGGAGGTCCTTTGAGTGGTAGCACTTAAGATAAGCATGTTATCGGTCTATATAATCGTGGCCGTAGTACTGTTCCTGATCTTGGCAGGCTGTGCAGTGCTCATCTATATCGCGCTCGGAAACAGGCTCTTTAATACTATCTTCCATCGTCCGGAACCAATGCCTACGGTCGACAGGTCTCCTACGGAGATCGACAGATCTGACGTTATCGGCAAGGGTAGGAACTGGTTTTATACGAACAGGATGGAGTTCATCAACGTAAGGATGACTGCTTTTGACGGAGTTAAGCTCGCAGGCTACTACAGACCTTCTTTTGACAGGTCCAGCAGGAACGTCCTCATATTGCTCCACGGTTATAATGAACATCCTTCGATGGTATCTGCATACGCTAAGCTCATCATGACAAAGATCCAGTGCCATGTACTCGTCGTACATCAGCGTGCGCACTGCATGAGCGGCGGTAACTACTGCTCGTACGGACTTTGCGAGAGCGTCGACCTCAATTCCTGGATCGAGTTCTGCAAGAGCCAGGTGGGAGAAGATATAAGAGTATTTATATTCGGTCGCTGCATGGGTGCGACGAGCGCTCTTATCGCGGCAGAGCAGCCGGATTTCCCTGAGTGCGTCGCAGGCATCATCGCAGACAGCCCTTATGACAGGCTCTCGAGACCTTTGCTCGATATGGGCAAGAGGAAGTACAAGATCGATATCTCGCTCTTCCTTCGCTGGGTCAAGCGCTGCGTAGCCATCAGATACGGATTTGACATGGAAAAGTGCGAGTGCGTGCTCAAGGCTGACCGTATCGACGTACCTGTACTCATATTCCACGGAGAGAAGGATCACATAGTCGATCCTGAGGCCTCCAAGAGGATCTATGACAGGATCAGGGCGCCTAAGAGAATGATAATAGTAGAAGAGGCCGACCATATGGAATCTTATTCGATGGCACCGGCTCTTTATGAAAAAGAAGTAGAAAACTTTATAGAACAGTGTGTCATACGACTTGTAAAACAGGGACGTATGTAATATAATCGCGTCGTTTAAATGTGGGGAGCTGGGAAAACCCGGCTGAGAGGACGGCCAATTGCCGTCGACCCATTGAACCTGAACGGATAATGCCGACGAAGGGAGAGTGATTTAAATGTCAGATTATCAAGTTCCAAAACAATTAGCTTCACGAGACAGGATACTCGCGATCGTAACGGGCGGTATCTGCATTGGCTTAAGCTATGTTCTTTCCATGCTCAAGCTCTTTGAGATGCCTATGGGAGGTTCAGTAACGCCTGCCGCTACGCTTCCGCTCATCATCTTCTGTCTCTGTTTCGGTGCAAAGTGGGGATTCCCTGCATGCTTCGTATTCAGCGTATTGCAGCTGATCACGGGCTACTATGTGGCTCCGATGCAGGTAATGCTCGACTATATCCTCGCATATACGCTTGTTGCCATCGTTGCTTTCGCAGCACCTAAGGGTGAGAAGAGATATCTCAAGAACCCTCTGGCTCGTATCGGCAACATCAATCTTCCGCTCGCGATCGTGCTTACGATAGGCGGATTCATCTGCAGATTCGCATGCTCAGTCCTCTCGGGTGTCATCTTCTACTCGGAGTACGCAGGAGACATGAATCCTTGGATCTATTCGATCACCTATAACGGCACGTTTATGTTGCCTGAAGCGGGCGTCACGCTCGTTGTGATGCTGGCACTGTTCGCGGTGCTCAAGAAGACCGTTAAAAGCTGATGTATTAAGGCCTGTTCCGGGGTACCGGAGCGGGCCTTTTTCGATAGTGCGAAATATGCACAAAAAGGCGCCGTAAATAATTTGATTTTTCTATGGCGTAAAGCCGACAGGGTGTGATATGATTATTTCTAATTTATCAAAAACTAATCGAATTATGGGGAGGAATTATCATGGCAAAGATTTTCGAACAAGAGTCACGTACATTCAGTGAGTATCTCTTGATACCAAACCTTACAACAGAGAAGAATACACCCGATCAGGTAGATCTGTCGGCTCCTATCTGTAAATACAGGAAAGGTAAAGAGGAATCTAAGCTTAAGATAAATATCCCTATGGTATCTGCAGTAATGCAGGCAGTATCCGATTCCGGAATGGCGATCGCACTCGCAAGATGCGGCGGTATGTCATTCGTATTCCAGTCACAGTCCGTTGAGTCTCAGTGCGAGATGATCCGCAAGGTAAAGAAGTACAAGGCAGGTATCGTTACATCCGATTCCAACCTCACACCTGAATCAACACTTGCAGATGTTCTGGCATTAAAGGAAGCTAAGGGCCACGGTACCGCAGCTGTTACATCAGACGGTACATCAACAGGTAAGCTCCTGGGCCTCGTTACAACAAGAGACTATCGTGTAAGCCGTATGACTACGGATACAAAGGTTAAGGAGTTCATGACTCCTATCGAGAAGCTCGTTACCGCACCTGAGGGAACGACTCTCAAAGAAGCAAATGACATCATCTGGGACAACAAGATCAACCAGCTCCCTATCGTTGATAAGAACGGCTGTCTTGTAGGTCTCGTTTTCCGTAAAGACTATGAATTCCATAAGGCTAATCCGCATGAGCTCCTCGATAAGGACAAGAAGCTCATCGTTGGTGCAGGTATCAACACACGTGACTATGAGGAACGTGTTCCGGCACTCGTAGAGGCAGGCGCTGACGCTCTCTGTCTCGACTCTTCCGACGGATTCTCCGTATGGCAGGAGAGAGCTCTCAAGTGGATCAAGGCTAACTACCCTGACATCCCTGTAGGTGCAGGTAACGTAGTAGACGAAGAGGGCTTTAAGTTCCTCGTTGACGCAGGTGCTGACTTCATCAAGATCGGTATCGGCGGCGGTTCCATCTGTATCACACGTGAGCAGAAGGGTATCGGTTGCGGCCAGGCTTCCGCAGTCCTCGCAGTAGCTAAGGCTCGTGACGAGTACTTCGAGAAGACAGGTATCTATATCCCTCTCTGTTCCGACGGCGGTATCGTTCACGATTACCACATGACACTCGCACTCGCTATGGGTGCTGACTTCCTCATGCTCGGCAGATACTTCGCAAGATTTGACGAGTCTCCTACGAGAAAACTCATCGTTAACGGCAACTACGTTAAGGAGTACTGGGGCGAGGGTTCCAACCGTGCTCGTAACTGGCAGCGTTATGACGACGGCGGAGTCGGCGGCAAGATGGCATTCGAGGAAGGTGTTGATTCCTACGTTCCTTACGCAGGACCTCTCAAGAGCAATCTCGACACATCCCTTGCAAAGGTCAAGGCTACAATGTGTTCCTGCGGTTCTTCCAGCATCGAAGAGCTCCAGCAGAAGGCAAGACTCGTTGTCGTATCCTCCACATCCATCATCGAGGGCGGCGCTCACGACGTTATCCAGAAGGAGAACGATCGCGCAGGCAGATGATCGCGAGAATAACTTGCATTTGTTATTTAAGGCGATTTGAGGTAAAATAAGGCTTGTTGTTTTAAACACTTATAATGTTTAGCAAGTGAGGATTTTAAATATGGCAGAAAATGTAGAGAAGAATGTATATACCGCCGAAGGCTTAAAACGTTTGCAGGATGAGCTCGCTGAGAGAAAGACCACTATCGCGGCTGAGATCTCTGAGAGACTTAAGGAAGCAAGAGCACAGGGCGACTTGTCGGAGAACTCCGAGTACGATGAAGCAAAGGACGCTCAGGCAAAGAACGAGTCCCGTATCCAGGAACTCATCGCTCTCCTGAAGAACGCTGAGGTATTGGCTGACGACGAGATCTCCAAGACAAAGGTCTCCCTCGGTTCCACAGTAGTCATCCGTGACGAAGAGACAAAGGAAGAGACAACATACAGCCTTGTAAACGCTAACGAAGAAGATATCTTCAGCAACAGGATCTCCGTTGATTCTCCTGTAGGTCAGGCTATCAAGGACAAGAAAAAGGGCCAGGTTGTAGAAGTAACAACACCTGCAGGTTCTTTCAAGTACAAGATCATTAAGATCGGTAAGTAATCTTATTATCAAGGACTTTCGAAGGCGCGTAGGGGATTTCCACGCGCTTTCTCTTTTATCGAATAAAATTTTAAGGAGCAATCAATATGGCAGAAAACGAAAATGCACAGGAGTTGCAAAACGTTAATGAGCAGATCAAGATCAGACGCGAAAAGCTTGCGAACATGCAGGCAGAGGGTAAGGATCCGTTCCAGATCACGAAATACGACGTGACATCACATTCAACGGATGCTAAAGCTAAGTTTGAGGAACTTGATGCCAAATTGAAAGCTCAGCTCGACCTGGGCCTCTCTGACGAAGAAGCAGAAGAGCAGCTCAAGGTCCTCCACGAAGGCAACAAGATCGAGGTATCGGTAGCAGGCCGTATGCTCCTCAAGAGAGTAATGGGTAAGGCTTCCTTCGCTACGATCAGCGACCTCAAGGGCAACATCCAGGTTTACGTTACACGTGACGCCCTCGGTGTTGACGATTATCAGGCATTCAAGAAGTACGACATCGGCGATATCATCGGTGTTAAGGGTTACCTCTTCAGAACAAGAACAGGTGAGATCTCTGTTCACGCAGAAGAGCTCGTTCTCTTGAGCAAGAGCCTTCAGGTCCTTCCTGAGAAGCACCACGGTCTCACAAACACAGACATGCGTTATCGTCAGCGTTATGTCGACCTCATCGTTAACCCTGAGGTAAAGGACACATTCGTTAAGCGTTCCAAGATCATCAAGGAGATCAGAAACTTCCTCGACGGCCGTGACTTTATGGAAGTCGAGACACCTATCCTTGTAAGCAATGCCGGCGGTGCCGCTGCACGTCCTTTCGAGACACACTATAACTCTCTTGACGAAGATGTTAAGCTCCGTATCTCACTTGAACTCTACCTCAAGCGTCTCATCGTAGGCGGCCTCGAGAGAGTTTACGAGATCGGTCGTGTATTCCGTAACGAGGGTGTTGACACAAGACACAACCCTGAGTTCACGCTCATGGAGCTCTATCAGGCATACACAGATTACTACGGCATGATGGAACTTACAGAGAGCATGTTCCGTTACCTCGCTGAGAAGGTATGCGGCACAACGCTTATCAAGTACGGTGATATCGAGATCGACTTCGGTAAGCCTTTCGAGAGACTTACGATGAACGAAGCCATCAAGAAGTATGCAGGCATCGACTTTGATACTGTTGACAGTGATGAGGCTGCCAAGGCACTCGCCAAGGAGCACCACATCGAGTATGAGGAAAGACACAAGAAGGGCGACATCATCAACCTCTTCTTCGAGACATACTGTGAAGAGAAGCTCATCCAGCCTACATTCATCATGGATCACCCTATTGAGATCTCTCCTCTTACAAAGAAGAAGCCTACTGATCCTTCAAAGGTTGAGAGATTCGAACTCTTCATCAATACATGGGAGATGTGTAACGCATATTCCGAGCTTAACGATCCTATCGACCAGCGCGAGAGATTTGCAGCTCAGGACGCAGCATTCGCAGCAGGCGATGAAGAAGCCAACCATACAGACGAAGACTTCCTCAACGCTCTCGAGATCGGTATGCCTCCTACGGGCGG
>CADCPU010000165.1 GCA_902803365.1 Oscillospiraceae bacterium | reverse complement strand
TATGATCATAACGGAAGACTTGAGATCAACTTCGGTACGATCCAGGGTTCATTGAGTTGTACATATATTGAAATCTACGAGGTCTCAGAGTCCGGAGATTCGATCGAAGCTTGCGGATTGGATGTTAAATACCCGGAAGGCTACTCCTACCCTGATATGATCAGTGATCAGGCTATCAGAGTATTCTTCGACGGAAACACATACAATTATATATTTGAAAATTTCACTCCTGCAAAACCGGAATTGTACCATTCTTACAATGCATTAAGCCTTAACGATTCCACGATCAAAGTCGTTGAACTGGCTTCCGGCTACTCCAGCGAGGAAGGAACTTCTGAATATAAAGATTCGGAAGATAACGTGATCGATGAAGAAACATTTAATAATATCGCAGATACGACATTTGAAGGTCAGGAAGAATTCGAATGCGTCCTCGATTGGACCGAAGTCTCATCCAGTTCCGATCTTAAAGCTGAACTTACCGAGAGCTACAACACTTTTATCGGCAACTGATATCCTTTCAACATAATAATGAAAAGGGTGTTTCAAGATATACTTGAGACACCCTTTTTATTTGTTCATTCTTCTGATCCGAGCACTTTCTCGAAGTACCCGTACTGTATCATCATACCCGAGTATCGCCACTTGTCCTTGACGAGGGCATTTACGTTATCAACGTAGTCCTCCCCTACCGTCACATCGGAATTCGGCTTGAACTCCTTAGTCTTGCAGTCATAAGAACCGGCGGCAGTTATCCAGCTGTTGCCGCTGTTCATCGGAAGTATAACAAGCGGCATGGAATTGCTGCAAACAGCAGGATCATAATCGGTATCAAAGATATCGTGACCTGCAAACAGACGAGAATCGTATTCGATACCGAACATATTAAGGATCGTCGGTACGATGTCACATGTCATGCACGGTGTAGTGATGACTTTCGCATCGGTCATCGAACCGCACCACAGGATCAATGAATTCCTGTAACGCGAGATGCATTGCTCGTTATCATCTATTCCGGACAATTCTTTATAATAGTCGGTTCCTTTGTTGGCAATTCCGTACGGATAATGATCAGCAGCCATCACGATAACCGTATCATCTGCAATGCCCGCCTTTTCGAGCCTGCTGATAAGGTATTCAAGACCCAGATCAAGATCCTTGTTGCAGGCTTTGTATGCCTGAACCTGCATCGATGAATCAGGAAATGCTTCAATGGCCGATTCCTTATAGCGCTTACTCATGGCATTCGCACCCCAGGTATAGTTACAGTGACCGCTGACAGTCATATAGTAAGCATGGAAGTTCTTACCGGTCTTTACATATTCATCTATATAGGAATTGCATGTCGCTTCGAACATCTCCTTGTCAGATGCAGGCCATGTACGAGTCGGAAGATCAAGACCGTGGTCGATCGCAGAGAATTCATAACCGAGATTCGGATGAGTCTTGTTCCTGTCATAGAAATCATAAGCACCATTATGCCAAGCAGGAACGGAATAGCCCATATCACCGAATATATGTCCGAGGCCCAGAGGCATCTCGATCTTTGAGCTTGCATAGAACGAATTGCTCGAACCGATCCACTGAGGTATCTGGCCTGTCATTACGGCATACTCACCGCCTGTTGTGGACAGATGCCAGTTCGGCTGGTAAAAATCCGTGAATATAAAGCTCTCATGAGACAACCTGTACAAAGTCGGCGTGTAATCCTTGTCGATCGCATAAGGACAAAAACCCTCAGCTGTTATAAGGATCAGATTCTTGCCTTCGAAAATCCCCGTGTACTCATTCTGCTTGCTGGGTACGAGGTTACCGAAGTACAGATGCATATTCTTGATCGTATTATTGGTCTCATTTTCGTAGAGACTTTCAAAGTCGATATCCGTTACATTGTAAGGATATGGCGTCGGAGTTGAAGTCGGTCCTTCCGTTTCTGTTGTCTCGGTCGCCAAGGTCTCATCCGGATCTGACGGTTCTGCCAAAGTCGTCTCTGTCGTCTCGGAAGTCGCAGAATAATATGTCGTAAACAACGGTTCATCAGAGTTGATCTCCGGAAGCTCCGGTTCAGGCTTGCCCAACAGAGAATACTGAAGTTCAAGGCGCGCTGCCGACAAGACACCAAGACGGCGCACACCCGAATTGGGTTCAAAATCATAAGTATACAGAGCCTTCTTCTCACCAGTCGAAGAGATGATAGTTCCTGCAAGCAGGAGCGCCATTGCACCGCATAATGCCGGAACACCTTTTTTCACCGTCATTTCAAATTGCCATGAACGTGTCTTCTTGGATATAAGAAGAACGGCCCAGAGGATCACAGGCGCGATAAGGACAAGGATCTGCGGAATACGGTCAAAGACTACCTCTCCGATGGTCGCCGTAAATCCGTTAACGACATCTCCTGTCATTCCGGTCATAAAACTGATACCGAAGTATATTCCATAGAAATCATCACAACAGAATTCGATTCCATAGAGGATAAAAAAGAGAACTAAGACTATGCTGCCGACTATTTTCGAAGCGATCTTCGGAAGCACGGCGATCAAAAGTGCCCATAAAAGGCCGAAGCCGAGAGCGACCGCGAGTATACCGAACAGATCGGAATCTATCGGATCTGCGCTCTTGGACAATATACGGATCATCAGTTCCCAGAACGGAAAAGCAGCCGTTAAGAGCAAAAAGGGCAGTACCCCGTGAAAGGCACTGCTCTTTTGTTCATTTTTTGCATCATTATTACTCATATAACTTATCGGATCGAATAGTACGGTGCACCGGCCTCGAGCGTGATACCCTTGGCTTCTGCAAGTTCACTTACCGTTACGAGCTTATAGCCACGATTTGTGAGTTCAGGGATAATGGTCTTCATCGCTTCACCCGTTGATTCATAGAGATCGTGCATCAGGATAACATCGCCATCTTTTACATTGTTAAGGATAGCATCAATTGTCTTTTGTGTATTCCTGTATCTCCAATCCTGGGTATCAAGAGACCAGATGATCATAGGCAATACGCAATTTGCCCTGGTCGTATCACTGTAGGAACCTCCGCAAGGTCTCATGACCGTTGGATAGATGCCTGTTATATCGTGAACTGCATCATTACATGCACCGATCTCCCATCTGATCGTATCACCGCTTACGTTGGCAAGATTGTTCTTGTGATCATATGTGTGATTACCGATCTCGCAGCCGAGGCCTACGGCACGCGTAAGACAGCTGCTGTATGTTGCACAACGATCACCTACAACGAAGAATGTAGCGTGACCGCCTACCTTCTCAAGTTCGTCGAGGATTACATTGGTTACAGGAGAATAAGGTCCGTCATCAAAAGTAAGCGCTACCATTCCGGTATAAGGAACAGGCGTTGGTGAAGGTGTCGGAGTCGGTGTAGGACGAAGCGTCATGTTGTGAGCCGCAAGAAGTGCTGCAAACTCAGGGCTGAGCTTAAACTCGTTAAAGAGCTCATCTCTTGAATGAGAAGCAAGGTAGTTAAGCCAGAAGGACATTCCCTGCTCGTCTGCTTCGTGACCGAAGAAAGATCTGTATAGTGCAGTAACGAAGTCCCGGTCAGTCGTGATGACGTTCTTGGCTTCTGCAGAATAAACGAAGCCATAGATCATATCTTCAGGATATACCTCACCAGAGAGGAACTTAAGTACCCAGTTATCAAGACCCGGGATATCAGGCTTTCTACCGAGGATATTGTTATAACAATCATTTACGAATTCAGTTACGTTGGAATTCGCATCACGTACCTCAGTGAAATTAACATTACCTGCGTTAATGCCGTACTGTGCACAAAGGTTGTTAAATTCCGGAGAAGCTGCAAAACCGTTGATAATATATCTGTGTGTGAATCCCTTATCTACAAGGCCGACCCAATATCCGAGACCGTCTTCATCAGGATCTCTGGAGAGCATTACCTTATAAAGAGTCTCAACTGACTTGCTCTTTCCGTATTTCTTACCCTGGAACTCAGGACTCTCATAAAAACCCGTTATCATCTCAGCAGCATTGATAGCACCGGAATTGAGCTGATCTACCCAGAACTTAAGTCCCTCCGGATCAGATTCACGTGACAACATAAGCGAATAACCACGCTCTACAAAATCTGCCGTTGTCTGTCCCGCTGTATCAGCAGCCTTACTGTCTGCACCTACCGTCAGTACATTGATGCATACAAGCGCGGAAATGAGCACTGCAAGTGCCCTAAACCATAATTGTTTCATATATAACACCCCTCGTCTCTATAGTCTTATATTCCATAGACGATTCAAATCGTAAATTCATTGCAACAATGAAAAACATTTGTAATATAAGACCAAAATATTATATCACTTATATTCTCGAAAACTATATAATTTTAGTACATATAGAAATTTGTTCCCTTTTGCCTGAATGGCAGCGTTTATAAGGAGGAAACATCCATGAGTGACAGAAAATATCCAATGCTCGGCTTCGGCCTGATGCGACTCCCGGAGAAAGACGGTCAGATCGAACTCGATCGCGTTTGCAAGATGGTCGATGATTATCTTAAATCCGGAATGAACTATTTTGACACGGCTTACATCTACCACGGCGGAAACTCCGAGAAGATCGTAAAGGAAGCCATCGTCGCACGTCATCCGCGCGACTCCTATACCCTCGCCACCAAGCTCCCTGCATGGTGTATCCATTCTTTCGAGGACCGTGACAAGATCTTCGAAGAACAACTCGAGCGTATGGGCACAAGTTATATCGACTATTACTTGCTCCACAGCGTAGAAGACGGCAACAATTATGACGTGTACGAAAAATATGATTGCTTTAATTGGGCGATGCAGAAGAAGGCCGAGGGCAAGATCAAGAACTTCGGTTTCTCCTATCATGGAACACCCGAACTTCTCGAGCAGGTCCTTGATAAGCATCCTGAGGTCGAATTCGTTCAGATCCAGCTCAACTATGCTGACTGGGAAAACCCTCTCGTACAGTCCGGTAAGCTTTACGAGATACTTCACGGCAGAAACATCCCAATGATCATTATGGAACCGATCAAGGGCGGCACACTCGCATCTATGGCACCTTCAATCGAACAGATCTTCAAGGATAAAGATCCTGATGCTTCGATCGCTTCCTGGGCTCTCCGCTTTGTAGGCAGTCTTCCGGGTATCAAGGTCATCCTTAGCGGTATGTCTACTGAGGAGCAGATGCTCGATAACGTATCCGTATTTAAGGACTTTAAGCCTCTCTCAATGGATGAGCGTGAGACTGTTGCAAAGGCTAAAGCTGCACTGCTCTCGATGTCCCTCATCCCTTGTACCGGCTGCCGTTACTGCGTAGACGGATGTCCTTCATCCATCAAGATACCTGACATATTCAAGGCAGTAAACGTTAAGCGCAACTTCCCTGACGATATGCGTCCGGTATTCTTCTACAACGGCCTGACCGAGAACTCCGGTAAAGCCTCCGACTGCCTGAGCTGCGGTCAGTGCGAAGGAGTATGTCCTCAGCACCTCAACATAATCGAACTGCTTCAGGAAGCTGCTTCATACTTCGATAAAGCCGAAGCTTGATTTCAACGATCGAAATTAAGGGACTGTCTCTCTGTGATCCAAATCACTTTTGAGACAGTCCCCCTTTTTTGTCATTCTCCTGAATATAAGGTCGGTTCTCTGTGTTCGACCGAATTGGGATAGAACGGATCTCTTCCGTTAGGATACTTATCAAAGAAGTATTGGGCCGTTGCTTCGTCTTTTACTTCAACCATGAGGTCTCTGTCCCCATGATAGCAATTTCTGACATGCCCATTCCAATTCATCGTATAAACATAGTCCTTGGCATTTGATTCTTCGACAAGATGCATATCCTGACAGTTTCCACCCATCTTACAAAAACCGATGATATTACGCAGATCGTCGTGAGTACAATCCTTCTCATCATCCATGTTATAACAGCAGAACAGAGCGGAATTATTATTGTTTCCTTCTATGGTCACGACAATATGCTTTTCGAGATCGACACCTGCAACTATCGCTACGTGCCCGTTAGCATGGCATATCATAAGATCACCGACAGAAGGCATAAAACTCTTATCATCCGCGAACGCTTGGAATCTCCCCATCTGTTCAAAGCTTTTTCTGATCTCTTCCTGAGAAGCCCATGAATGATTCTCTCCCTTTCCATTCGGGAGTATTATCGCATTATTGAAATTCACCTCTCCCTTTTTGTCTTTAAAGGTCGATGATCCCGGATTAAGAAGACCGCTATATACCATATTGAAAACAACAAACTCAGCACACCAATGACTCGGATCCTTAAGGTAAAAAGAAGAATAAAAACTTACAGGGATCAATTTCCCATCTCCATCCCTGGCCCAGCTTCCTTCATAACCCTTACATGCGATGGCATACTTGAGCATATCCTGCAATTTCTCATCATCAGACAGTCTCTCGGTCGCTCTTACCGTATCTATAACGGAATTGGCAAACTGACGCATGTCCTCAACGGAAAGGTTGCTTTCCATAGTATTAAGGAATGAATCGAACTTATATATCGGGCATCCCGAATAGGAGTTATCCTCCGCACGCTTGGAATTGATGATATCCCTGAATTTTGTCTTAAGACAGCTCGTGATCCAAAACTTCGATTCCCGGAACTTATCGACCTCGGAACCGGGTATATGCGTCAAAGGAAGTATCCTGTCGTCACCGAGGATCGCAGGACTCATCAGATACACTGTCTCATCAAAGTATCCTCTCTCTCTTAGAAGATCCGTCATGATACAGAAAGCCTGTGCTCTTTCCTGATCTATACCGCTGACATTAAACTCTTCCTCAAGATATTGGCAGAAATCCTTCCAGGAATCCTTACCGCCCTTCCAGGCATTCTTGCTCTTGGCGGCAAGTCTTAACTCCTTCATCTTTGAACAGGCGGAATCTATCGTGGACTTGCTGAGAGCTTGCCCTGAATATACTCCGACACTTCCTACCGCTTCTGTAAGGCTGTTCACGGTGCTTGTAAGGATACTGAGTCTTGAAGCGATATTCGATGCCTTATCGAAAACTTCATTAAACGTTTCATCAGCCGCAGAATACAGTATCTCAAGCTGTCTCATCAAAAGTGCAAGATCGTCCTTAAGGTCATTCATCTGATCGATCGCACTGTTGACAGCGGTACAGCATTTGGCATACTCGCCCCTTCCGTCATCATCTATACCGGACAGACTGTAATCCGCAACATTGATCGATTCCTTGATCTTATTAAGTTCACCATTGACCGTTGATGCGATCTCCTGACTATATACTCTCATCTCTTATTGCCTTTCTTTACCCGGGTTCATTAATGTGATCCAAATAGTACTGATCGCTTGGCTCGTCATTTTTATTCCAATAATCAACGCATTTCTGATTCCAGTTATAAGTAACCACTCGATCAATTTTCTTATTATCCATGATACCGATATCCTGCTCATCAGAGCACCCCATAGGAATATATCCGATCATATTCGGGTACTTTCTTTTGGTATCCTGATTCATATCAATAAATCCGTAACTGATTGAATTGGAATTATTTCCTTCTATCGTATAGATCTTCTGGTTTTCTTCATCAACCTTAGTTACGATCGCCACATGAGCACCTCCGTGGCAAATGATTATATCGCCTACCCGAATATCCGTCCAACAGGTTCGGTCAGCCGTAAAATCCACGTAAATACCGATTCCGTATTCCTTATCAAAACTCTTCTTTATTTCCTCGCAACTGGACCAGGAATGATCTTCATCTATTGCGGTTTCATATGAAAAACCCTTTACCAGAGTCTTTTCTTTTCCGAGATAACCACTCCAGGATAATACCCAAACAACATATAATGCACACCAATCAACAGAGTTTTTATTGTGATATGCGCCAAAAAAGGAATTGGGAACGTTATGCCCGTCTTTATACTCACCTTCCTTGCCTTCATACCCTTCTCCTGCCATTGCAAGATCAAGCATAAAACGGAACTGCTTATCGCTTTCCATATTTAAAAAAGTCGAATCCGGATCAACGAGTGAACTGATAAAGAGTACCTTATCCTTATCAGAGAGGTTCTTATTTAATATATTCAGATAATCATCCGTATAATCCGGTTTAACATGCTCCACACTTCTCCTGCTGATGATCCTGGTCGCATAATTCTTGAATCCGTTCTTTATCCACTCTGTTACCATCTTATCCTGCTCGGAACCCGGTATACCGTTTATGGATGAAAAGGATGAATACGAGACGATATCCGAAGCAAATTCGAGCACGGCCTCATCACAGAAACCCTTACGCTTCAAGACATCATAGAAGATCTTAAAGGCATCCGCTTTATTCCTGTCGATACTGTCATCACCGGTCTCTCTTTTCAAAAAGTCGATAAACTTCTGCCAGGACTCACTGTCATTATCGGCAAGATTATTACGAAGAGCAGAAAGAGTATACGGTTTAACCTTATCCTGAGCTATCTTCAGACTATCTATATTCAGTGCCGTCCCTGACAGACTTCCTACGGATCCCGTAATCCCGATCAATTCATTTACGGTTTCCGAAACAACCTTTATGCGTCTGCAGATATCGTCGGCACTCTTAACGATATCAGCGAAGGTCATATCAGCCTGATCATAGAGTTCGCCTAAGCGTGCACTCAATATTGAGAGCTTATCTTTAAGCTCATCCATATTCTTGATCGCGGACGCCGTTGCCGTCTTGCTGAGATCATATTCATTACTGCACGCGCCCGCATCAGGCAGGTCATTAAGTGCATATTCATTGGTATCAATTGATGATGAGACGGTATTGATCTTTTCGAGACATGCGCTTTTAATATCCTGACTATATACTCTCATGACTTATTACCTTTACCTGAGAGTTCATTCTCGACGTTATCGATATTTTGTGTGGCGATCTTAAGATAACCGTTGGTAGATTCATATAGACCCTTGAAACTGTCTATGAAAGAACCGTATTGTGTAAGGCATTCATTTAACTTGTCCATTGCAGGTCCGCTTGATCTGCACAATTTCGACGGGTTCCTTACAGAATCAAAATCCGTCTTACATTTGAAAAAGCCTGCAGTTATGTTAGACGCATCTGTCTGAGTTGCTTTAACAGCCATATCACGATCTCCTTCTTACATCTTGGAAGCCATATTATCTTCCATGGTCAGTATGTTATCGATCTTCTTGAACAGGGAATCGATATCTGAATTTACGCATTCGATTATCGCGCTGATGTCGTTTACCGCGCTGTACAATGCTTCAATGGAAGGTCTAGTGGAAGTATCACCAACCGGAAAATGATTTTCCTTGATGGCATTAAGTTCGGTAAGATAACCATTGATACCGTTCAAAGTCTGTTTGCCTTTACCACATGTAGAAGAAAGTGTCTTATATGTTCTTATCTCAGTAGCATCGATCCTTGTCTCACTCATACATTATTCTCCCTCTCTAATGCCTGCGTTAAACAAGTAACTGTTATGCTGTAGCTCTCGATTCCCTTAGAGATAGCATGAACCGCAGTTCCGTACTGGGATTCGGCAGGAGAACCGACCAATGTGCCGTCTGCCATCCTGCTCTTTATAAAATTGCTGATAACGGGAGAATCTCCGTAAGACTGTTCAAGTATCTCCAGATTGGAACGAGTCGTCTTTACATCATCATTAAAATTGGTGCGACTTGTATCCACTTTTTTCCAGAGACGCTGCAGATACTCAATACGAGCTTTGTAATCATTCAGTTCGTCGATCGTACTCATTGCTGTTTCCTTCCACTTGTTTTTTGCCCATAAACACAGGAAGAACAAATGAATTAACAAATATTAACAATTGAAAAATTCCTAATCTTCCTCTGCAACATTGAATATTTTACAATATTTTTTAACGGTTTTCAAATAAATTGTTAACAAAATAAAAACGAAGTGCCTTAAGAACCTCATTACGTATATCAATATGGCTTATCCACATCATGCTGATGTGTTTCAAGATAATCCGCTGCTTCTGAGCCAACCCATGCGGTAATATTCTCCTTATCCTGACCGTATCCGTCCCATTCATGAAAATTCCAGTCCATGGAAAAATAGTTATTGCTGTTACAGTACTCGTCTATGATCTTCATATCCTGTCTGGTTCCGCCCATCTCACAGAAGCCGATCACGTTGCGTGTTGTCATGGTTATATCCGAATTGGTTCCTGCAGGACGTTCACGCTCTTCATTCAGATCATAGCTGGAGAATTTCACTGAATTGGCGTTATTACCTTCGATCGTATATACGATCTTCTTTTCGACATCGACACCGGCTACTACAGCTACGTGATTATTGCCGTGGCAGATAACCAGATCTCCGATATGAGGAAGAGCATCCCTGTCACTATATATATCAACAAACTTACCGGCATTGGTAAAACTGTTCTTGATATTAGTCTGATTTGCCCAATAATAATCAATTGAGTTCTGGAGCTTTCCCCCATAACCGATCGCATTATAATAATCCACTTCTACCTTTTTTCCGTTACTGTCAGTATAAGACAGAACGGACGATCCCGGATTTAAAAGACCGCTGTAGGTCATTGCCCAAACAACAAATTCAGCACACCAATGGTTAGGATCCTTAGCATAATAAGAACCGAAGAACGACAACGGCAGATCGCCTGACCAAGTTCCCTCGTATCCTCTGAAACCTACTGTAAGTCTCATAAAATACTCGAGTCTTTCATCCATAGAGACATTTTCAAAAGTCTTATCGGGATTAGCCATTGCAAATACGAGAGTCCTCAGATCTTCAGTCGACAACTGTGAGGAAAGGATTTCAAAACACTCATCCAATCCGTTTATCGGATATGAATCATATGTATCTTCAGTAGA
Organism: Oscillospiraceae bacterium; assembly: GCA_902803365.1. Next base: position 17,236 of record CADCPU010000165.1, on the reverse strand, counting down.
ACCAATTACACCGACAATACGACGTCTTGCCATTACTATTCCCTTGAAGACTTGGACGTAGTAATCCTTGAACCAGGATTTTGATTCCCCGAACTTTGCCTGCTCGGAACCTGGAATGTGATTGATCTGATCGATCCTGCCGTCTTTCAGTATCGAAGGAGCTATGATATAGAGCATATCATCGGTATAACCGCGCTTCTTCATATTGCCCAGCATGATGTTAAAGGCACTTGCCCTCTCATCGGTAATGCCGTTGAGGCCAAATTCACTCTCAAGAAATCTAATATATTCTTTCCAGTCTTTTTTATTGCTGATCTTTGCATGCTTGCTCTTGACTATAAGATTAAAGGACTTGGTCGGAGCACATGCAAGCTTAATGTTTTGAGAATTGAATTCCATTCCCTTAAACTCGCCAACTCCTGATATCAGACTAGCCAGACTGTTCATCGAATCCGATATGTTCTGAACACGGACAGTCGTCTCAGATGCCTTATTCTTCACGTTCGTCAAAGAGGTTTCCGCATAGGAATAAAACATGTCCAGGATCCTGGCAAGATCGGTCAACTCATCCGTAAGAGTTTCAATACGGTGAACGGATGTCTTAACTGCATCATTACATCTTTTGACCAGATCATAATCAGTCACACCGGCCGAATTTGCTTTATATGCCCCGGTATTCACACCTGTTTTGATCGCTTCTATCTGATCTAAGCAATCCTGCTTTATCTCTTCTCCGTATTTTCTCATTACACTGTTCCCCGTTAATTCTCAGATCATGATCCGATCTTACTGTTCTCTTCTTCCACTTCAAGAAGATTATTATATGTAGTTGTCAGATAATTATCCGTAGCAATATAAAGTCCTTTAAGGGCATCGATCATATAACCGTATGATTCGAGACAATTATTGATCTCACTTATCGCAGGACCTGACGAATCCTTTATGAGCTTCGGCTTCTTGGAATTGCTGTATAAGCTGCTCTCCTTGGAAAAGTTCGTACATATAGAACCCATTCTTTCCAATTTTACGTCATGTGTCATTTTCTATCCCCTTACTTTACCCTTGCCGCCATCCGGTCTTCCTGAGCCATAAGATCGTTTATCTCGGCATACAAAGAAGCGATATCGGCATTTACGACATCTATCATTCTTCCAAGATCACTGACGGCATTGCACAAAGATTCAAGCGAAGCTCTCCTGTTGTCTTTTTCACCCAAAGCAAACTGATAGCATTCCCTGAGCCTTGACACATACTTATCCACGGCATCCGTCGTCTGTTCTCCGATATTATTGGTTGGAGAATTAAATTCATTGTAATTTCTGAAATCAGCTTCAGATATTTTGGTTATACTCACTGCTCACACCCCTTCACCTTAATTGGCTACTGCATGAGCTCTGCTTATAGCATCGTTCAAGGTATTTACCTTATTATCACAGCTGATAAGCGCAGTTATATATTTGGCATCACATAATGTATCTGCCATACAACGATCGCAATCAAAATTATTGATAAAAGTATCTACTATAGGTGAACTGCAATGAAATATGCCGGATAACTTACTTACATTACCCTTGATAAAATCCCTGTCCCTCGTAAAAGCATCCTTGCTGTCGCGGACGGATTTACTAAGATCGTTTACCCTGTCTATCTGTTCACTGTACGTATAGATCATTTCATCGGTTTCCATGTTTTACCCCTCCGATGTTCGTAGCCCCAAGATCTGATTATTGTGCGACAGTAATACGTCTATCGCGCAATAAGTTTTGATATCTGTTAATACTGTACAACACTTTTAAACAGTTTTCAAACAGTTTTCGAACATTATGTTAAGAAATTGCGAACAAAATGATCTTTGATCGTGTCATTCAAGGCATAAGAATAGCCTTCCAAATAGTCGCCGATGTCCTTGAGACCGTACTTTGCGACGATATGGGCTTTTATTTCCGCGGATGATCTTTCTATAAAAAATTGTGAATTAAGCGGATCTGCGAGAGCATTTTCGAGTTCCGGGGCCATAGATGAGAACGATTCCAGTCCCTTCATGGCCCTGATCGACCATTTATAGTACGGCATATGAACCTTATTCAGGATAAATACAGCCTCGATCAGATTTTTTGCATACTCATTAAAGCACAATACCGCCGCGCCCTTCTCCCCGTGCTTTAAGCAACGTTCAAAATTATACTGCCCTTTCTGAGCCATCTCAAAAAGGCACATTGACAGCCTTTTGCTCCATACATCATCAGGCATATCGTTTATCAGGCTGTGCCTTATGGAAGTAAATTCGCCTGAAGGATCCGAAAACACGACTCCGTTTGTCGCCTCAGCCAATCTGAAAGACGGGATATTAAGCCATTCTGCAGGAGTTTGCGGCAATCTTCTCATCCCGATATACTCCGAATAGAAATCCCAAATGGTATGAACGCCTCTGCCCCTTGTTCCGTATACGCTGCTCTCCTTGAGCTTAAGGCCATGATATTCCTTCGGAAGCTTCATATATGCACGCATCAGCTTAAAGCCGAATTGCTTATCGGCTTCGTCATTTATCCAGATACAGAATCCCGGCTCAACATCATGATCGACCGATATCTCGTCATCATAGCCGTAGCACTCGGATCCGTGCCCTGCAAGGCCTATGGCCATCTGAGGGATATATCCTCCGAACTGTTCCTCAAGCATCGGTCTTCCGAATTCCTCATAATACTGCTTCGCGAGTTCAATCCCTCCCGTATATCTCATCAACAACCTCCATCATGGCATCGGCTTCGATACGCCTGCCGTATTGCCTGAATGTCGGAGCAAGCTTGGTAAGAGCAAAAGCATATGCACCGTCGCGCTCCTTTACATGATTTATCGTATCCCAGGCTCTGTCGAGATAATAACCGATCATATCCCGGTCACGATCTGCCTGTGCCATATTGGCAAGAGTGAGCGCGATCTCGGTCAGATGACCTCCCGTATGATCAAGGATCTTCATCGCTTCATTAAGATCAGCCATCGCCTCATCGTTCTTTCCCAGATCAGTAAGCGCAGTAGCTCTGTTATTTAAGAAAGCCGCATATTCATATGTCTCATGCAGATCATACTTATTGAAGAGTTCTTCAGCGCGATCATAATACTTCATGGCATCTTCATCATAAGACCTGAGCGTCGTCGCTATATTTACATATATGGTCGCAAAGGATTTCTCTTCTTCACGCCGCTCCATGATCTTGATCGCACGATCGATAGCAGCCTGACCTTTCTCAACGTCACGATTACGCCTGTAAAAACCGATCTGCTCATTAAGGACGGACAAAAGGCCCCTCATATCGCCTTCTTTTTCCGCTTCTTCGACCCAATGTTCCAAAAGAGATTCTGCAGATTTCTTATCATCAGATGCCAGATATGAATCAAGTTTATCGATTATCCTCTGTATCGGGATCATGGATTCCGTCCTCATTTCTTTTTATCTATCTTACTATACTTATATCAATACGTCTCGACATTCTTTACTGCGCGATTACCTGCAAAAGCACAGCATAAGATCTTCCCGTCAAATTCGCCTCCGCTCAAGGTCTCAGCCGCTTCGCAGAGCGTATTACCAGTCGTTACGACATCATCTAAGAGCAGGATCTTCGACCCGCTCAGTTCATAACTCTCATCCCTCGCGAAAGCACCGTGGACATTGACTGCACGCATCATATTGTCACTGCACATAGCCTGCCTTCCCGTATTGCGCGTCCTATACAGAACATCCGGCAGTACTGGCTTATCGAGCACACGCCCCAAGCTCTCAGCTATGATCTGAGCCTGATTATATCCTCTCTCTCGAAGCCTTTGTTCAGAGAGCGGCACCGGAACTATACAGTCAATATCGACTCCGTCCTTGATGAGACAATGACCGAGAAGCCTTCCCATCAAGTCGCCTATCGCATCTTTATTGCCGAATTTGAGGGCATGTACCATCTGACTTACGCTCCCGTCATAACGGAACGGCACATAAAGACGCAATTCCTTAGAATGATCGCTTCCATCCGGTTCCGATCTGCAGAACTGCCATCTCCTGCTGCTCTCCTCCGGTACTACCTTGCTCATGCACTTCTTGCACAAGTATGCTCCTGCGATCGTCGTATCGGATACGCGGCCGCATATATCGCAATTCTTTGGAAATAACGTATTAAGAGCACCCTTTAAGAGCATAGGAAACCTCCGCGTTACAGGTATTTGCTGTCCACTATCGCCAGGAAATCCCCAAGAGAAGTAGCCCTGACATTCGTATCCTGCGTCCTGAGCATTCTGTTTAAGACATCAGCGCAATCCACGATTATGACCTTACGCTTGCCTCGAGTCACTGCCGTATATAAGATCTTGCGGCTTATGAGCTTCGGAGACATCCTGCCAAGCGCCAGGATGATCGTGTCAAATTCGCAGCCCTGTGCCTTATGTACTGTCATCGCATAAGCAAGGTCAATATCCTCCAGCGTCTTACCTGAGTAGCTGACCTTCTTACCATCATCGAAAATGACATCAATACTCTTTTCGAGTTCATTGATCTGAGATATGACACCGATCTCACCGTTATAGACGCCCGTACCCGTCTCGTTTTTGAACGCATCAAAGTACTCGATGTTGTAGTCATTCTTGATCTGCATTACCCTGTCATATTCTCTGTAGAATGCAGACGTGTTAACAGCCAGGGATTCTGCACCCGGCTTCATCGCTATCGACTGTATCTCCCTGTTAAGAGAAGTCGTACCCATAACATTCTGCTTCGTAGGCGCGAGGATAGCCATATCCTCATCCTTGTTCTGCTCATAGAGCTCGAAAAGCTTATTGAGCGCCTCCTCTTCATTCCTCATCTTAAGGATCTCGAAGTCGGTATTGTTTCCGATAAGAGCCTCTCCTGCCAAGATCCTGTATGCATTTGCCGCGATCGAGCTCTCGTCAGCCTGTCTGAATACATACTTAAGCTCGACTCTCGGGATAGACCTGCAGCTCAAAAGATCAGCAAGAAGATTACCCGGGCCTACCGAAGGCAACTGATTCGGGTCGCCTATGACAATTATTGAACTGTCTTTTTTTACGGCACGAAGGAGCGCCAGGAACAATCCGTTATCTACCATGGATGCCTCATCTATTACGATGACTCTCGCCTCCAGCGGATTCTCATAATTGCGTCCGAACGCGAATCCTTCTTCACTTCCATTGGGCCTGACCTCAAGAAGTCTGTGAATGGTATTGGCTTCGATCCCGACTGCCTCCGACAGTCTCTTGGCCGCGCGTCCCGTTGGAGCACAGAAAACACTCGAGATCCTGTTCTGCTTAAAATGTTCGGCAAGGATTCCCGTGATCGTCGTCTTACCTGTTCCGGGGCCTCCCGTTATGATCGAGAAAGGCTCATGCATCGCCATGATGAGCGCCGCTTCCTGCCTCTCGTCAAGTTCTATCTTCCTGGTCTTGGCATAACCGCTGATGATATCGCGTGCCTTATCCTCTTCTTCACACGGCTTTTTTGCCGCAACAAAAGCTTCGATCTCCGATTTGAGAGATGCTTCCGTCTTAAATATCCTCTTAAGTGCGATCCTTGATTCTGCTTCATTTACCGCACATCCCTTGCACTTACCGCCCTCAAACTTATATATGACGATATCGCTCAGTTTTACGCCAAGCGTGAGCGCCCTTATGTAAGCTTCAGGGAATTTCTGACAAAGTGATATATTCCTGTCACAAGTAACCGCCTTATCGCACTGTCCGCATACATTCCTGTCGGGCGCGAAAACAAGCGATCTTACAGCCTTCTCAAGCTCCTGCGGTCTGATATATGTATTACCCGAAGTATAGTGGATCTCATTAAGGACATACAAAGTCGCTCCCAATATCCTCATCGGATCAAAAAGATCGATATCAAGCCCTTCTGCCAGATATTCGCAGGTCTCAAATCCTACGCCTTCGATCCTCAAGAGCTTATAAGGGTTCTGCCTGATCTCTTCCGCAGCTGTGATACCGAACATATCAAACGCCTTCGAGGCCTTATCATCAGACAATCCCAAGACACGGAGCTTAAGAAGCACTTCAAATAGATCTCTGTTCTCACCGATCTTCTCTGAAGCCTGAAGCGCTCTTCGCTCCGACAAACCATTTATTGCCTTGGCAGTCGACTGAGGTCTCTTGAGGAGTTCCTCAAGAAAATCCATACCGAAGCGCTTCGCTATCGCAAGACCCGTCTTCTCACCTATTCCGTCAAAATGAGAGCTTAAGAAAGACGCGATGATCATATCCTTTGAATCATCGTCTTTCACATGTTCTATCGAACTCGCGGTTATCTGGAGCACGCGGCCGTAAAGTCCCACCGTACCCGATACCTTATAGTTTAGTCCCGGAACGACACTTCCCCTAAAGTTGCCCTTAACGGAAAAATTCCCGCAATAAAAGATCACGAATCCGTTCTTCTCAAACACTACCTTGGAAGCACAGACAAGAACGTCGGAAACAACCGTTCCGACGTCATTATCATTCGGGATATAATACTTGTCATCAGTCTTATCATTCATACAAAAAGACTAGCAAACTTTTGTTTGTATAGCAACCATTTTATTCGTTGATGACCAGACTTCCACCTACACTGTGATCACCTTCCATGATCACATCGATAACGATCTTGGATGAACGTGAATCGCCGTTAAAGAAGAGCGGCATATGCTCCATATACTCATCATCAGGATTCTTGTAGAATACTTCCTCATCATCAGCACCCGTGTGTATGATAAACTTCTCTATCTTTTCGGGCTCGAGGATCTTCATATCCGCAAAGATCTGAGAATCCGTCTTATAGACCATAACCTCGATAAGATCATTTGTCTTGTTCTCGACTATCATCGGATCTACGCTTGAAACCTCGAATACGCCGTCACCGTTAATGGTATATGTGATTCCTCCGCTTCCGACCGTCTTATAGTCCGCGATATACATACGAGTAAGAAGTACGATACCCGTAATGCCGCCGATTACCAGGATCGCAACCGTTATAAGAACGACAGCGAACGGCGGGAGCCATTTTGTGATCTTAGCACCCTCTGCGAGTGCCTTGTTAACGTGCTTGTTATAGAGTGATCTATAGATAAAGTAGATCGCAAGTATCAAAGCGATACAAATCGGTATAAAAAGTAAAACCAAGATAGGAAAAGACGCAGCCATATGAACCTCCTTAAATTCCGATCGCATCCTTAAATGCGTAATAATATGATCTCGTTACATCTACCTTCGACCCGTCGCTTAAGTGAAGGACGAACTTCTGAAGGATCGATGATTCTATCCTTCTGATCTGTTTCCTGTTGATGATGCAGGAATTGCTTATCCTCAGGAACAACTCAGTGTCCAGTACAGTCTCGTAATACCTAAGGCTCTCGCGAGAATTAAAGACCTCGCCTTTGGTATGTATGAGAATGTCATGTGCAAGGCTTTCAATGAATACTATCTCTTTTACATCGACATAGAACTGCTGATCACCTTTTTTTGCCTGTATGTAATTTACTCCCTTACATATCCTGCTGATCTGATATTCAGACGAAGGATCATCCATGATTCCCAGTGATTCCAATTGTTTTCTCATCGGATCATTCGGATCTAATGTCATCTTAATATTCATTGCAGTACCTCTCATTTCTTTTCTGAAAAGCTCTTCATGTACACATCTTACACAAAGCAAGCCCCTGTGTCTTGCTTTTGACACAGAATGCAAAAAACGGGACATATCTTACATGGGACAGTAGTCGACAAGCTCCTCACACCTTATCGGTAATGATAACAAGCAACCTGCCGGACTTTATCTCAACGGAAAAGGAGTCGGCGCCCTTCTTAAGTTCATTACTGTTGGAAAACGTGCTGCCGATCTTGAGCGTACCGTCATTAAGCTCATAATAGAGCCCGTCGGTAGTAACTCCCGTAACGGTATCTGATACAGGAATGAGCGATACGGCTTTAACTGTAGAAGTATCAATATCATTGATCTTTATATAATCGGATCCCGAGAGCGGGATAACGTCAGTCTTTCCGTCTGAGAGCATAAGCTTCCTGCCCTCTTCTCTTAAGACCGCTGCAAGATCAAGGTTCCCCAATACATGGTCGATCCTGCCCTGAAGCGGACATAATACCAACACTTCAAGAGAAGGATCGATGCTCCTGAGCGTAAGCTCAGTATCAGTCATATCCTTCTCTACAGGAAACAGATGGACCGGAATGCCCGAAGATTCGATATAAGCCTTGGCACCGGGTGTTATGGAATCCAGATCGCCATAGACTTCTTTGAAGCGGATGCCGTTTTCGAGCGCAAAATCAACACCGCCGTCAGCGCAATATACGATATCGTCGGGCGAGATGAGATCTGCAGCTTCTTCAAAGATCGGGCCGCCGGTTATAACGACAAGCCTTTTTAAGCCTTCGCTCTGCATAAGAGTTCCTCAACGGCTGCTGCCGGATCATCGGCACAGAATACGGCACTTCCTGCAACGAGAAGCCTTGCTCCGGCCTTATAAGCCGTAGCTGAGGTCTCGCGGTTGATACCGCCGTCGACTGACAGGATCGTGGAAGCACCTTCTTTATCTATTGCCTCGCGGATCGCACTAAGGCGGGACTCCGCTTCAGGCATGAATTTCTGACCTCCGTGGCCCGGGATAACGGACATAAGAAGGATGATATCAAGATCATTTATATAAGGAAAAACTGCTTCAACAGGAGTTGAAGGATGGATAGCAATACCTGCCTTCTTTCCCTGAGCCTTGATCCTTGATATAAGAGTACGAGGCTCCTTTGCACATTCGATATGGAATGTGATCGCATCAGCTCCGGCATCGGAGAAGAGTTCCAGATACATCTCGGGATTATCGACCATAAGATGCACGTCAAAGAACATATCCGTCTTGGGACGGATGGATTTGATGACAGGGATACCGAACGAGATGTTGTTGACGAAGTGGCCGTCCATAACATCTATATGAAGATACTTACAGCATTTTTCCACCTTGGAGATATCCTCCATCAGATGACCGAAATCAGCTGACAGTATCGACGGAGCTATATTTAACTCATTACTCATAGACCAAACTTTTTCCTTCCAGTGTATGTGTTGCGCAATTGGTACAGTTCATCTTCAAGCTCGTGATAGCGGTCGTAGCGTCCCTGATCTATATCAGTACCTACGGATGCCAAAACGGCACAATCACGCTCGCTCGCGTGACGGCAATCATCGAACCTGCATTCCCGGGATCTTTGGGCAATTTCCGGATAGCCTAAGATGACACTTTTATACTCTACACCCAATTCGACCAGACTCAAAGACGTAAAACCGGGAGTATCCATTACAAAACACGTGTCAAACTCAAAAAGTTCTACATGCCTTGTAGTATGTTTACCTCTTTTCAATCGTTCACTAATGTTTCCGACCTCCATCTTCTCATCAGTAAGGAGATGATTACAGAGTGTACTCTTGCCGACTCCGGAAGGACCTGCAAAACCGAAGCAGGATCCTTGAGGCGCAAGATCGAATACGGACTTCGCGTCTACCGGCTCGGATACTGAAGATTTAAAGCAGTCAAAACCTGCTTTCGAATATACATCGTGAAGCTTGTCTGCACTTTCGGGATCTATATCGGCCTTGGTAAAGATGATAACAGGCTTGATATTCATGAGCGCGCAGACGACAAGCATCTTATCAAGGAGCTTGAGATCAGGCTCGGGATCCTTGACTGCAAAGCACAGAAGGAGCACATCAACATTTGCTACAGGAGGCCTTATGAGGAACGACCTGCGCGGATGGATCTTGCTTATGACATACTCCACGTCGGGATCGCCCGACGGGATCAATGTAACGTCGTCACCTATGGTAGGTGTTATCTTTGATTTTCGAAAAAGGCCTCGAACGGAACAACTGACGGTATCTCCGTCAGTCAGTTTTACCTGATAGATACCGCCAAGTCCCTTGGTTATCTTACCGTTTAACTCCATGCGTCGCTACTCCGGTCAGACCTGCGGAATGCCGGGGTCTGCCGGCTGATTAGGATCAGGATTCTGATTAAGATCAGGATTCTGGTTAGGATCAGGCTGAACAGGCTCCTGTGTCGGTGTAGGTTCCGGCGTAGGTGTGCTCGTCGGCTCCGGCGTAGGTGTAGGTTCCGGTGTCGGAGTATTTGTAGGAAGCGGCGTTGGCGAAGGTGTCGGCGTTGAAGTCGGTGCCGGCGTCGGAGTATTCGTAGGCTGCACGGAGAATACCGCGATGAATGTGTGGTTAGTCTCTGTACATGTAAAGCTCAAAGTATCGCTGTAGGAAACGATGTTTCCGTTAGCGTCCTTCCAGAAGTCGAACTTACAGCCATCGCTAGGAACAGCCGTAAGCGTTACGACAGTCTCCGGAGGATACTCGCCTGCACCATTGACGATACCTGCACCCTCAACGATAGGGTCGACCTTGATAGATGCAGGTGTAGGCGTAGGTGAACCGCCGCGCTGGTAATCTTCGAGATTACCTACATATACCTTAATGGTAGATCTTCTGGGGATAGATGTTCCCTCAGCAGGTTCTGTCTTATAGATGATCTGCTCATTTTCAGGAAGCTGCTTGATCTCCTGGCTGCCTTCGATGATGCTGATTGAAAGGCCTGCCTCACTGATTGCGACTCTAGCGTCTGCAAGGCTCATTCCGAGGATCTCAGGAACCTCACTGCTCGTAGGCTCGATCGCATAATAGACAGTAACTACCTGCTTAGGCTGAACTGCACTTCCTGCTGCAGGTTCGGTACGAATGACCTTATTAGCTTCATATTCAGTCGTGATCTCAGGTGAGAGCTTGGCATCAAGACCGAGTGCGATAAGTGATGTCTGTGCATCAGCGTAATCCATACCGGAATAATCCTGAAGTATGATCGACTCAGGCTTTACCGAATATGTAAGGATGATCTTGCTAAGGCTCGAACCTGCCTTGATCGTCTTGCCTGCTTCGATATTCTGATCGATGATGATCTCAGCCTCCATCTCGTCTCTTTCCTCTGTCTTGAATTCGAAAGGAACGTTATTCTCGGTAAGGATCTTTTCGACCTCATCCTTACGCTTACCGCGGTAATCCTCTACAACGAACTCGAGTTTCTTCTCGTTCTGCGGGATCTTACCGATGGATTTTGTTACAAGAAGGATGGCACCGAGCAATACACCGATGATCGCAATAACAACCACTACCGTAACCACAATAGATACGAGTCTTGCGCGGCGACGGCTCTGGATCGTCTTCTCGAACTCTTCTACTTTGTTGTAGCTCGGGTTCTGTCTGAAGGAGTTATTGACCTCTTCTTCATCTTTAGCTGTATTTACGTTATTGACCACACCGAATACACCGTTAGGATCGACCATAAGACCGTCGAGCTCATCAACGAGCTGACGCATGGAAGAATAACGGCGATCAGGCGTTTTCTGCATACACTTAAGGATAATGGAATCAAGACCTGCAGGGATACCGGACTGCAAAGAGGACGGGATCGGCGGCTTGTCCTGAAGGTGCTTCAATGCGACTTCGACATCCGTGTCTCCGTCAAACGGCAGTCTTCCCGTAACCATCTCAAAGAGCATGACACCCATCGAATAGATATCGGAACTCGGACCTACATTGCTTCCTCTTGCCTGCTCAGGTGAGAAATAATGAACGGATCCGAGCGCTCCGCCGGAATTGACCGTAATGGTATTTGTAGTAGCCGCACGTGCAATACCGAAGTCTGTGATCTTCGCGATACGCTCGCGGTTGATAAGTATATTCTGAGGCTTGATATCGCGGTGAACGATACCGTTCCTGTGAGCGTGCTCTACGGCCATACCGACCTGGATAGCGATCGGAACTGCAACACGCCAGTCAAGATGTCCGTTCTGGTTGATGAGTTCCTTGACTGTAATACCTTCAACGTATTCCTGGATGATATAGCGGTATTCATGCTCATGACCTACACCGTATACCTTTACGATATTGGCATGATTGAGCGACGATACGGCACGTGCCTCTGTATCGAATCGCTTGATGAATTCATCATTGTTAGAGAATTCGGGTTTTAAGATCTTGACCGCTACGTTCATACCGGTACCCATATCTACAGCGAGGTAGACATTGGCCATACCGCCCTTACCTATAAGCTTAGTGATCCTGTACTTTCCTGCAAAGATCAATCCTTCAGGTCCTTGTCCGTTCATACAGTAAATAACTCCTTTTTATCGTTTGGCCTGTTATGGGCCAAGATGACGGAGACATTATCCTTGGCTCCGTTCTTGTATACTTCATCTATTAGATCGTGAGCGCATTTCTCGAGGTCTGCATGAGTCCTCAAGGTCTGTCTCAGTTCTTCTTCTCCGATATATGCATAAAGTCCGTCAGAACATAAGCATATCAGATCACCATAAACTATATTATACCTATAAATGTCCGGAGTGATAAAAATGTTTTCTCCGAGGTATTTTGTAAGCATATTGCGCGCTTTACGAAGCTCTTCTTCGCTTACATCGGCCGAACCGCTCTTTTTGAGTTCCTCGGCATATGTGTGATCCTTAGTAAGGCACATGAGCTTTGATCCGTGCAGAGTATAAGCCCTGCAGTCGCCGATGTGCGCTATTATCAGGCGCTTTTCGCTCATTATCGCGCAAGTCAATGTCGTAGACATCCCTATCGACGTCTTGTCGTAGCAAGCACGAAGAAGGATCTTGTTATTGACCTTCTGGAAACTCTCTTCGAGTATCTTTACGATCCCGGGCTCGTCAAAAGAAGCAAGAACACTCTCGTTCTCGCGAAGGATCTCGAGCATAGCGGACGAAGCGATCGAACTTGCAAGTTCCCCCTTCTCCTGCCCGCCAAGGCCGTCTGCGATCACCATGCAAAGGCAACCGCCGATAGTATCACAGGCTATCGAGTCCTCGTTATTATCTCTGACAAGACCTTTGTCAGTTAGCGAAAAATATTTCATTTCTCTTCCAATCCTCTCCTGAGCTGACCGCATGCAGCCATTATATCAGTTCCCATCTCGCGCCTGAGCGTCGCATTGATCTTATAGCGTTCAAGCGCCGCTCTGAACGAGTCGATGTGTTCCTTGCGGCTCCTCTTGTACGGCGAGCCCGGAAACTCGTTGGCGGCGATGAGATTAACGTGGCAATGTATGCCTCGAAGGAGTCTGTAGAGTTCTCTGGCCGATGTCGCATCATCGTTTACGTCATCGAAAAGAGAATACTCAAAGGTTATCCTTCTGTTCGTCGCTTTTACATATTCGTCGCAGGCCTTCATAAGTTCATCGAGTGAATAAGCGGATGCGACCGGCATAAGTTCACGGCGCAGCTCATCATTCGGAGCATGAAGCGATACTGCAAGGTTTACCTGAGACTTAAGAGCCGTAAACTCCCTCATCTTAGGCACAAGACCACAGGTAGATACCGTGATGTGGCGTGATCCGAGGTTGTTTCCTTCTTCACAGGTAACAAGATCGATAAACGCCAAGAGATTATCATAGTTATCGAACGGTTCACCGATACCCATGACGACTACCTGTCTGATCCTCTCATTCATATGACGCTGAGAAAGCAAAACTTGTCCCAACATCTCACCCGATGTGAGCGAGCGGCCGAATCCCGCATGAGCCGAAGCACAGAAACTGCAGCCCATCTTGCAGCCGGCCTGCGAAGATATACATATTGGAAGACCCGGCTTATAGCGCATGATGACCGTCTCCACGATATGTCCGTCGTGAAGCTTATATACGAGCTTTACCGTTCCGTCGATCTTGGAAACGAACTCGTGGATTATCTGCATTCCCTCTTCAAGATAGAAATCCTCCCCTAGCTTAGCCTTCATCTCCTTGGGAAGATTAGTCATCTCATCGGCTGATATAACACCCGTCGACAGCCATTTGAACAGCTGATCGGCACGATACTTGGGAAATCCCCTATCTTCGCACCATTTTCTGCAGTCTTCAGCCGTCAGATCAAGACAAAACCTTTTTTCCATCTGTGCTCCTTTCAAGTCTGCAAACAAAGAATCCGTCACATCCGTCTATATCCGGATAGAGTGTTATCATGCCCCTTTTTAGTCCTTCATGACGAAGTTCGTCATTAAGGACCTCCGGCACGATATCCGTTATGTCAACAGGAGAAAAATCAGGATTATCGAGCAGGAACTGTTCGATCCTCTCCTCGTTTTCCGCCCTGTTCAGCGTACATGTACAATATATGAGCTTACCGCCCGGTCTGACCGCATCAGCGGCATTTTGAAGTATCTGTTTCTGCTTTGGCAGGAGCTCAGCTATACGGTCATAGCTTATGGTGAGCCTGATATCCGGCTTTCTTCCCATGAGCCCCAATCCGCTGCACGGAACATCGCACATGACCATATCATAGGTTTCTCCAAAAGTCTTGGTACTGTCTCCTGAAGATACTGATATATTATCAAGGCCGAGCCTTACTGCATTTTCTCTTATGAGTTCAAGTCGGCTCTCATTTATGTCAAGCGAAGTGATCTTCGCGCTGTCGGAAGTAAGTTCCGCCAGATGAGTGCTCTTACCGCCAGGAGCAGCACAGCAATCGAGTATCGATATGTCTTTATCGGGTTCTGCAACGATCGAAGCAAGCTGCGCCGCTTCATTTTGAACAAAGAACAGTCCGTCCTTGAATTCCCTTAAAGTCTCGATATTCGTACCGTCGATGATCAGAGCATCCTTCATAAAATGAGCATCTCTTACAGTCACACCGCTTTTAATAAGAGATTCCTTAAGCTCGTCACGAGTAGTCTTAAGGATGTTGGTCCTTATCGTGATATCAGGTCTTTCAAGGAGAGCCTTGCCTATATCAAGAGCGCGATCCTTACCATAACTCTTCTTTAATATCCCGAATATCTCGCTCTTAAGAGAAGTCTGAACCTCAGGTTTAAAGGATGATCCGTCATAATCCGCATCAGCAAGTTTTCGAAGGATGGCATTCACATATGATGCGCTTGATTTATGTACCTTCTTGCAAAGTTCGACAGTAGTCGATACGGCCGCAAATGACGGTACCTTATCCGAAAAGAAGATCTGCCATGCTCCCATCCTGAGCAATGTCCTGGTCTCAGGATCGCACTTGGCTATATCAGTCTTGGCAAAATGCTTCAGGAGAAAGTCGATCGTATGACAACGGGCTATAGTCCCGTAGAACAAAGCGGACGTAAAAGCATCGGACTCGCCCGATCTTATGACAAGATTACTGAAGCCCCCGTTCTCAAGGACTTCATAAAGCATCGTATAAGCATTCTCTCGAATCCCGCTCTCGTTTTTTGACGACATTATTGCTCCCCGGAAACTCCCAGCAATGTGCCCGTCTTAAAGTTATGAGCACAATCAACGGCAGCCAGACGCTTACCGCCCGGTACCTGAAGTTCTTTGATCGCAACATATCCCTCGCCGCACTTGACGACAAGGTCTTTCTTATGAGCCTTAACGATCGAACCGATCTCGGCATTCTCTGCTTCAGCAGGCAATTCGCCCTCGAAAACACCTGAAGCGTAGATCTTGAGCTTGCCGCCGTCAAGATATGTAAATGCGCCCGGCCACTCGGTAAGTGCTCTTATCTTATCGTGAACTTCGCGTGCGGATTTGCTCCAATCGATAAGTCCCATCTCGGATCTTATCATCGTGCAAGTCGTAGAAGCTGCCTCATCCTGAGGAACAGCCTTAAGCTCACCGTTTATATATCTCGGAAGAGTCTTAAGAAGGAGCCTGCCGCCGACTTCCGCGAGGATATCCATAAGACCTTCGGTCGTAATATCCTTGTCGATAGCGACTTCTTCCATATCGATTATCGCACCGGTATCCATTCCGGCATCCATCTCCATGATGGTGACACCGGTCTTCTCCTCACCGTCCATAATTGCGAACTGTACCGGAGCAGCGCCCCTGTACTTAGGAAGCAGCGATGCGTGTACGTTAACAGGACCCAAACGCGGGATATCAAGTATCCTCTGCGGAAGGATCTTACCGTAAGCAGCCGTGATGATAAGATCAGGCTCGCAAGCTTTGATCTTCTCATATGCTTCATCAGTCCTCATGGAATCAGGCTGAAAGCACTCGATACCCATTGAAGTCGCATAGACCTTCGTAGGCGGAGGTGTAATTATCTTCTTTCGTCCTACAGGCTTGTCAGGCTGACAGCAACAGAGGACAACATCATATTCACCCGAAGTAACAAGTGCTTCGAGCACGGTTTGGGCAAGCTTCGGCGTACCCATAAAACATACTTTGTATTTACTCATTTAAGGGATCACTCCTGCTGATTCTCGACATCATAGATTATTCCGTCGATAGCCTTATCAACGAAAAGGATGCCGTCGAGATGATCATATTCATGACATATACATACGGCGAGAAGTCCGTCGGCATCAAGCGTAAATTCCTTGCCGTTACGATCAAGAGCCTTGACCGTTATCTCAGCAGGACGCTCTACTTCCGCTGTCTTGCCCGGAACTGAAAGACATCCCTCGGAATAGACCTGGGTACCTTCTCTTCTTGTGATCTCAGGATTGATGAACTCGATAAGACCGTGCTCATCACCAACATCAACGATAAATACGCGTCTTAATACTCCTACCTGAGGAGCTGCGATTCCGATACCGCGATTCTCGTAATACATGGTATCAGCCATATCATCCAGGAGAGTTATGATCCTGTCATTGATCTCCTCTACAGGTCTGGACTTCTTGCGGATAAGTTCCTCATGTTCCAAAACTATATTTCTTAATGCCATTATGTCTACCGCCAATTCTATAATTTAACAACTTATTATAGCACAGATCAGACAATAAAACCGCCATTTACACCGTATACCTGCCCCGTAATAAACGATGCAGCCGGTGTGGCAAGATAATAAACGAGTTCTGCTACGTCTTCAGGCTTTCCGAGCCTCTGAAGCGGGGTCTCCTCTGCCGCAGCCTGAAGATCCTCCTCCGTAAAGACATCGAGCATGGATGTCCTTATGACACCCGGGGAAACGGCATTGACCCTGATATTGGAAGGACCGAGCTCCTTGGCAAGCGACTTGACATAAGCATCTACAGCCCCTTTGCTCGCAGAATATATGGATTCACATGATGCGCCTACCTGTCCCCACATGGATGACATGGCAATGATGACGCCCTCTTTTCTCGATATCATCGGATGAACGAATTCGTGAACAAGGTTAAATAGTCCGCCGAAGTTGGTATCCATTACCTTGCGGTAAT
>CADCPU010000164.1 GCA_902803365.1 Oscillospiraceae bacterium | reverse complement strand
CTTTTATGTGACAGCGCAACAACGGGAATTTTCAGTTCGTCTAATTGTCGAAAACACAAAGAGACAGAGAGGGTTCCCCATGAAAAGCACGACAAAGATAACAGCAGGACTTATCGCGTTTTTAATACTTACTTCCTGTTCAACAGTAAAGACGGAAGATACGACTTCCGCGGAATCAACGGTCGTTGAAGAGACGACTGAAGTGACCGGGGAAACAACGGAAGAAACGACCGCGACGGAGGAGACGACCACCGTCAAAGAATCCCACTATACATATGATCCGTACTGCACGTCGGAGATGCTCGATCAGGTATACGGAGAGAAAAGGCATGATGCTTATATCAGCCTTGTTGATGCTGCCATGAACGGCAGGCACGAATTCGAATGCGAAGATCAGGATACTTTTGACTGGATGATATACCAGTATCCGTATCAGAGCTGTCCTGTTCTTTCGCAATATTATGACGGGTTTAGTGATCCGACATTAGTTGTGGGTGGCAAGTTGGGTCTCAAGTTCACCATATCTGATGAAGAGTTCGCCGAGAAGAACGAAGAGTTTAAAGATCTCGTCGAAGGGATCCTCAATGAAGTATTCGAAGATGATTATACGGATTTTGAGAAGGCGCTGGCGCTCTATCTGTACTTCTGCACTCCCGGTAATTTTGTCTATGATTACGATATGGTCAATAATCCCGAAGCGTTGGATTATCTGTCGATATATCGAGTGCTTACGGAGAGAAAAGGTATCTGTCAGGATCTGTCATTGACCTATTCTTATCTTTTAAGGCAGGCGGGAGTCGAAGCAGGTGTCGTGAGCGGGCAAAGGGGTTATGATGGCGAACTTCATCAGTGGTCTCTTGTTCGCATTAACGGAAAGTATTATCATGTCGATCCGACATATGCACTCAATACGAGCGGGGATCTTCAGTACTTCCTGATGGATGATGACGCGAGAGAAGCCTGTGATGACTATGGCAGTGATCAGTGGACCTATGTCGGTTATTACAGTATCCTATCAGAGTTTGATGTCTCGGTATTCAAGAGTGATGATAAGAGATTCTCGGAATTGTGGAAGGGATCGTATGCCACCTTTTCGCCTGATACCAAGACGATACAATGCAGTGCATTGAATGAAGATACAGGATTTTACGAGATTACGGAACTGGATTATTCGGAACTTGAGAAGTAGGATAAATTATCGACTGATTGCAAGTAAAGATGTAGCTTCATAATAGAGACGCCAAGGAAGATACTGCAAAGAGGCAGTGTCCTTGACGTCTTTTAATGTGCTTTATCGAAAAATGTTTTCCGCTATTTTATCGGCAACTTCTCAGTCAGAATATATCAAACGCAGAATCAGGTAGAGCAGATAATATTTTTGATAGTTTTACCCCGTTGATTTCAAGGTTCATAAGGTCTTTTACAGAACTAACGTCATGTGGAGTTTTATAAAATTCGCAGAATGAAATATAATCTGCCCTATTATCTTTGTAGCAAGTGATAGAATATCTTTTTCCTCTGTAATCGAATTCAATCTCTCTGTTACCATTGATCAATTCTTCAATATATTTTGCTGTCATATGAAATCCTCCATTTCTCCTCTGATGAATTTTCCGTTTATGTACCACCACCTGTGAATATGAGGAACAACAGGATGCGTAAAGGGATTACCTTCTTAATAACAGAGTTGGGTTTGTATTCATTGCCTATTTTACCACCATGAGAAAGCACTCATTTTTACATAATAGCCATTTACTTCTATCTGTGATAGAATCAAGCAGGCTGCAGTGAGGCGCAGCTTTTGCAAATTATTATATATTAAGGCAGGCATATATTTATGACTTATTATGTAGGAATCGACCTTGGCGGAACTAACATCAAGGCCGGCATCGTTGATGAGAACGGTGTTTTATTGAACAAAGACAGTATAAAGACAATGGCTGAGCGTCCTATGGAGGAGATCATTACCGATATGGGTAAGCTCGCCAACAAGGTTATTGCCGATGCGGGACTTACTCCCGATCAGATCGATTCCATCGGTATCGGCTCACCTGGAACGCCTGACAACGAAGCAGGTGTCCTCGTATATTCCAACAACCTTCCTTTCAACATGGCTCCGATGAGAAAGATCATCAGAAGCGTTGTCGATCTTCCTGTTTATATCGATAACGATGCAAACTGCGCAGGTATGGCTGAGGCAGTTGCAGGTGCAGCAAAGGGAACGAAGAATTCCATCACGATCACGCTCGGTACAGGCGTAGGTGCAGGTGTTATCATCAACGGCAGGATCTACTCCGGATTTAACCAGGCAGGTTCCGAGTTCGGTCACCACGTATTGGTATCCGGCGGTCAGCCTTGCTCTTGCGGACGTAAGGGCTGCTTTGAGCAGTACGGTTCTGCTTCCGCACTTATCAGAATGACAAAAGAAGCGGCTGAGGCTCATCCTGAGTCAAAGATCAACGACGTTATCAAGGATCTCGGCAAGGTAAATGCAAAGGTTGCATTTATGGCTATGAGACTCGGTGACGAAGTTGCAGCCAAGGTCGTAGACACATATACAGACTATCTCGCTGACGGTCTTGCAAATGCCATCAACACATTCATGCCTGAGGTACTCGTTATCGGCGGCGGTGTTTGTAACGAAGGCGATCCTCTTCTTATCCCTCTCCAGGAAAAGACTATGTCACGTCCTTACTTCGGACCCGGCGTTAAGAAGACAAAGATCGAGCTTGCTCAGATGGGTAACGACGCAGGTATCGTCGGTGCCGCTATGATGGCTAAGTCTTGCAGCGATGACGGTATGAAGGGCTGATCTATGAGATTGGCGCTTGTTTTCGAGTACGACGGTACGGATTTTGTCGGTTTCCAGAGTCAGGATAACGGCAGAGCCGTTCAGGATGTCATCGAAAAGGCGCTCTCAGAGCTCTACAAAGAAACGATAAAGATACAGGGATGTTCCAGGACTGATGCGGGGGTTCACGCGAGAAACCACGTCAGCTCCGCGGACGTCCCTTTTTATATTCCCGAAGACAAGATCCCTCTTGCGGTTAATCCGCTACTTCCCGAGGACGTGGCCTGCAAGAAGGCCGTCTATACGATCCCAGAATTCAACGCGAGATTTGATACGCTCGGAAAGCGCTATATCTACAGGCTCTATTCAACTCGGCTGAGAAGTCCTCTTAAGGACAGGTTCTCGTATCACGTTAATCGCAAACTCGATATCGAAGCAATGCAGAAGGCGGCCGAGTGTTTTGCGGGTGAGCATGACTTTGCGGCTTTCTGTGCATCGGGCGGAAGCCAGAACACGACAGTTCGAAGGCTTTTCGCGGTCAACGTTTTCGAGCACGGGGAAGACATAGAGATCGTGGTCCAGGGAGAGGCTTTCCTCTATAACATGGTCAGGATCATAGCAGGTACATTGCTCGAGGTCGGTATCGGAAAGATCGATCCGGCTGATATGCCCGCGATCATAGACTCGTGCGACCGCAAAAGAGCCGGCAGGACGCTTCCTCCTAAGGGGCTGACGCTCGAAGAAGTCTTCTACGATTGGGACAAAAGTATAAGGAAAGTTTAAGACTTGTTTAAGATATAGGCGCGTTTATTGAAACGCATTTTGGGGTGCTATATAATCATATCAATGCAATAAGCAGACGGAATCAGACGGTCGGACCCGTAATTCGGATCCGACCACTATTTAAAGAAAGGAGTATTGATATGGGCATTCCAATGTGGCTGTTCTGGGTCATCCTGATGGTAGTGTTCCTCGTTATCGAGGCAGCTTTCGCAGGGTTAACAACGATCTGGTGCGCAGCAGGATGTCTCGTGGCTGCTATACTTGCGGCTTGCGGTTCACCTATCTGGTTACAGATCGTGGTAATGGTGCTGGTATCTGTTGCTCTTTTTATACTGTTCATAGTCTGGATCAAACCGAATATGAAAGACATTAAAAAGATAAACAAAGAGCCGACCAACGCCGACCGTGTACTTGGGCAAGAGGGCATCGTCATCGAGGACATCGATCCTATCGACGCAAAAGGTCAGATCAAGGTTTTGGGCCAGGTCTGGAGCGCAACATCCGATAAGAAGATCGCTTCAAACGCAAAGGTCATCGTAACCGACATACAGGGCGTTAAGCTCGTAGTAAAACAAATTGATTAAACAGGGGAGGAAACAATTATGCCAACAGAAGTAATGATAATCTTGGGAATCGTAATCGCTATCGCATTCCTGATCCTTATTACAAATATCAAGGTAGTACCTCAGGCTACTACAAAGATCATCGAGAGATTCGGTGCTTATCACAAGACATGGGATACGGGTATCCACGTAAAGTGCCCGTTCATCGACAGGATCGCCAAGACGATCTCCCTCAAGGAGAAAGTTGCAGACTTCGCTCCGCAGGCCGTTATCACAAAGGATAACGTTACAATGCAGATCGATACGGTCGTCTTCTATCAGATCGTAGATCCTAAGCTCTATACATACGGTATCGAGCGTCCTATCATCGCTATCGAGAATCTCTCAGCTACAACACTTCGTAACATCATCGGTGATCTCGAGCTCGACCAGACACTCACGAGCCGTGACATCATCAACACAAAGATGAGAGCTATTCTCGACGAAGCAACAGACCCTTGGGGCATCAAGGTAAACCGTGTTGAGCTCAAGAACATCATGCCTCCTAAGGAGATCCAGAATGCGATGGAGAAGCAGATGAAGGCT